>DUKS01000041.1 GCA_013329215.1 Nanobdellota archaeon
TTGTTAATGGCAAAAGGCAGATTGATATCATACCGTTAAGAATGATTCCGCTGGTCATGTACAGTGGCCTTGAGCCCACGATTGAGAATTATCTTGCAGGAACGTCCTTGAATATCCAATCCATAGTCTATGAGGTTTGCGATGGAAAGGTAATAGGCGAAAAAGGAATTGACGCTTTAATCAGAAAAGTCGTTGAAGCAAATAACCTGGAATTTGCCAGATACACATCGGGGCTTGCAGGCGGAACAGTTGAGACGATGATCCGGAGAAAGGCAGCCAGTTTGGACTTCACGCCTGTATCCCCCGCAAGATAAAAAACTATTTAAGCGCAATAATATTTCTTCATATATGGCAGAAAAGCGCTTCATCACCGCAGACGAGCTTCAGCTTGATTCTTACAGGCTTGCCAAACAGATTTGCGATTCCGGGTTCCAACCTGATTTCATGATTGCATTGTGGAGAGGGGGCACTCCTGTCGGCTGCTATGTGCAGGAATTCCTTAAGCAGAAAGGGCTGAAAGTTGACCATATCGCAACAAGAACGTCCCGCTATACAGGCATAGAAAAAGCAGAGGAGACGGTAAGGATACACGGGCTTGACTATATTATAAAGAAGATAAACAACACAGATAGGCTCCTTATAGTTGATGATGTGTTTGACTCAGGGAAGACAATCGCGGCGCTGATTGAAAAGCTAAAGCTAAAGGCGCGGGCGAACACGCCGTCAGAAATAAAAGTGGCAACTGTCTTTTACAAGCCCAAGAACAACAAGACACGGATAAAACCTGATTTCTATATACACGAAACAGACAAGTGGCTTGTTTTCCCGCACGAGCTTGAGGGTTTAACCCCTGAAGAAATAGCAACCGGAAAAGGAAAAGAAATTGCAGGGCTGTTAGAATAAGATTATTCTTTTCTTAATCTTCGTCTTCTTTCTCTTCAGCAGACTTCTCGCCTTCCCTTCTTATGACTTTAACAGAATCCATCTTCAGCGTGATGGGTATAGGGACAGCCGCTTCCAGCAATTCCACGATTACTTCCTCTTTCTGCTGGTCAATCCTTGTTATCTTTGCCTTTTCCCTCTTGAAAGGCCCTGATATGATTTCAACAATATCATTGTTCTGTATGTTCATCTGCACCTTGACCTGCTCAAGCATCGGCTCAATCTCCTCGTACCTTACTTCCTTGTCAAGCAGGCCCTTTGCATACGGGACGCCGTATGACGCTTCCATCGCAGCGCTTCTGTCTTTTGCCTCTATGAATATGTATCCCCTCATCTTGTGGGGCCTCATCAATGCATAAACTTCCAGCCCTCTTTTCTTTACATGCGCCTGTATAAAGTCAACTACCTGGTCTTCCCTGTTTGCAGTTGTCTTCAGTGCAAATAAGTGCGGCTTTTCTTCTTCCATTTTGTTATACCAACCCTATCAGTGTGGCAATCAGGCTTATCACAAAGCCAAGAGCCCCGACAATTGCAATGCCCATGGCCGAAACCTTGAGCGTTGTCTTGAACGTGTCACTTGTGGGCTTTTTCGTAACCCTTACAACCCTGACACATTCAACAAAGAAGCTTTTCAGCTTTATGCCAGCATCCTGAATAAATGCCATGCAAAGGTAGAAATTAGGGTGGTTTATAAACGTTTCGGGTGTGGTTTGGCATTGTGCAGGAGCAGGGAAGGAGGTTTACTTAATACAAACATATTGGTAAAAATCAGCATCTGGCGTGAAGCCTTTCTTATAATCAGAATACGGCTCAATTTTTGCAAACCCTGCCTCTTTTAACAAATCCAAAAGCTCCCCTCTTTTGAAGGGATATAACAGCAAATACCCTTTTGACCCTGTTCGCTCGTCTTTATATTCAAAGCGGACTTTATCGTCAGATATTTCAATCGGCCTGCCGTGGACTTTATCGCCGCAATAAACATATTCTCCGGAATATTGAAATTTACCTTCTTTGAGAATTTCTTCCCTTTTATCCAAAATGCTTTGATAATTTCGCTCATCAATAACCAAAATACCCTTGTCTTTCAAGATATAAAGAAAATTCCTGAGGGTTTTGAGCCTGCCTTTCTTCTCAAACAAATAGGTCAGGGAATTGCCTAAGCATAAAACAGCATCGAAGTTTTTCCCTTCAAAATGCCTGTCAAGGTATCTCCAATCATGCTCAGTTATATTTAATGTTACATTATATTTTATTGCATTCTCCCGCGCCTTCTTGATAAACAGGTTATCCAAATCATTGCTTGTCACATCAAACCCGTTTTTTAATAAATAGATAGAGTCTGCGCCATCGCCAAGGCAGGCATCAAATACGTTGCGGCAATGGGATTTATTTAAAGTATTAAGCAGAAACCCATTTTCGCCTTTGCGCCTTTTTTCCCAATTAATGAAGTCCGCCCACATCTCCACGAGAATCCCCGAATTGTAATTCTCCTGATGAATACCCATTATAGAGATTAAAACATGAAGCTTAATAAAAAGGTTTCCTTTCTCCCGGAGGGCGGCCTTATATATAATAATAAAAAGAAATCAGAGCGAGGATATCATCTTTTTAAGCTCTGCAAGCTCTGTCTCCAGGTTGTCTTTTGGCAGCTGCTTGACTCTTGCTGTTTTCGCCGCTGGTATCTGCGCTTTCACTGTCTCAATCTCGCGCTTCCTCTTCTCTTCCCTGTGCTGCTCTTCCATGTCAATCTCAGCCATCTTTACCTTGATTTCAGCCTTGTCTTTCGGCTCAATCGAGTGCATGCTCATAAGCTGGCCGACTGTCAGGGGCATTTCATCCAGGTCCAGCTCTTTCGTAAGCCGCTTTATCTCGCCAACATCAGCCCTGAGAAGCCTCATCAGGTCTTCTTTCTGCTTCTTTGTATCCATGTACTCATAATATCTCTTTAGAAGCCCGATTACGTCAATAGCCAAAGAAATAACATCTTTCCTTATGGCCATCGGAGAGTCAAGCCTGACATGAACGCTCTCGTCAGGCGTGCTTCTCTTCTCGGGTTTCTTTTTCACAGCCATTATCAGCACCTTACAGCTCAAATAATGTCCTGTCTATTGACAGCAGCTTTTCCTTGACAGCATTCAGGTCGTCCTGCCATGCCGACAGCTCGCGCTCTTCCTGCTCTTTTATCTTGTTCAGCTCAACAAGAAGGTCGCCTGCATCTTTCAGCTTGTTCTTGAGCTCGTTCAAAGTAACCATTACTTCCCTGTATTTTTCCACCTTTACAAACAAGGGCTTTTCTTCCTTGTCTTCTGAGAACCTAGTCTGCTCCCTCGGCGGCGGGGGCATTGAAACAGGCGAGACAGCCTGCTTTATTGCGTCTGTCTCTGTTTGTGATACCTGCTCTTCAGGCGGCAATTCCGGGAATTTTAACGGCGGCAATTCAGTCTTGACCTCTACTTCTTTCTTTTTTGAGAATAGTCCCATAAGGGCACCTCCATTTTGATAGTCTATAAATGGAGCTCGCCCTATAAAAAGGTTTCGTAGTTTCTGTTTGGGGACAAACTGTATGCCCTGCATGCAAAAATTCATCGTGGAAGTTAGAAAGGTTTATAAGCATAGGACGAAACCATAAACCTCAGCGGGATGGGGCAGTCAGGAGTGCCCGATGGGCCCATAACAGGATTCACGTTCTGTAGGATACCCATAGGTCGGTGGTTCAAATCCACCTCCCGCTATGGGCTTTGCCCCTAGAACCCCAAGTGAGCTGAAGCTCACAACCTTCTTAGCCATTCGCAGGGCCACACACTTCAAAGCAAGCCGCCTGCGGCGGATGACCGCGCTATTCTTTCCAATATTTTCTCACGCAAAAATAGCATAAAGCTTAAAAAGAGCCCATAGAACACAAAAGCCATGGCATTACTAATTGGCGTGGAGCATACAGAGGAATTAACAGGGCGGGTTATAAGGCGGATTAGCCATGAAAATCTAGAGGGTAAGAAAGTAATGCTGGAGATGTCTTCATATCCTATTGAAGAAGAAACCAGAAACAGGAGCCCGTCATTTACAAATTTCTATGAGGGCATAGCAGCGTTTGTATTGGATAAGAAAGGCATTGTGATATACGGCGAAGACCCTGTTCTCCACCAAAAAGCAATTGAAAAGATGGATAGATTAGGGCGCCTTTACAGAGAGATTAGTGCAGGTTATAGGGCAAGGCGGGACGAATACGAAAAACAATGCAGGCAGTGGCCAAGAATAGAAGAAATACCAGAATACAGGCTAAAAGCAAAACAGTTGGAAGAAGAGCGCAAAAGAGTTGAAGCAAAAGAGGATGCTATTTCCAAAGAATCTAATTTAGCCCCGCATAAAGAAAGAGACCCGCACTTCGCCCGAGTAATTGCAAAGCAAAAGCCGGATATTGTGATTCTGGGCTTAAAGCACATGCCTTACCTGATTGAGCATTGTTTCCCGGACGAGAATTATTCCTTAGTCCGCATTCCTTCAGACAGCCTTATTGCATTTTTAAAAAAAGAATGGGGCTGAATTCTTTCCAATATCTTTTAATATTATCCGCAAGCCTTATAAATTTGTGAATAACCGCACCACCCATGCAGATTGTAAAAAGCCTCACAAGGGAAGACCTGGAAAGCATAGCAGGAACAGGCGAGATAGCATATGCTGAATGCGAGGCATCATTCTTAAGCAGGCACGCGCCAAACGGATTTGCTGAAAAGCCGTGGACAGAAATCAGCAGGGATGAAAGCCTGGGGCGGGAGGCAGGGCAGAGGCTGTTTGACATTTCAGTAAAGCTGGACATTTGCGTATACAGGGGGACAAAGCTTGGGCAGCTTGCAAGGGAAAAGGCGGATGATGCAAACCCCATATTGCAGGCATTGGGCATTGAAGAAGTTCATGAAAGCAATGCAATCGCAATGCTGTACAGCATAAAGAAAAAGTGCCTCGGGGGGCTTGCAATGCTTACGCATGATGCGCCT
Source organism: Nanobdellota archaeon (assembly GCA_013329215.1). Classification (GTDB taxonomy): domain Archaea; phylum Nanobdellota; class Nanobdellia; order SCGC-AAA011-G17; family GW2011-AR17; genus UBA9640; species UBA9640 sp9640u. The sequence goes on from DUKS01000041.1 coordinate 4,935, forward strand.
GAAGGATACGCAAGGATAGGGGAAACAGGCGGTTTTGACGCTGAAAGGGAAGAGCTGCATGCAATGTTCGGAAAAGTCCCAATCGTTGTGTATGGCAGCGCTCTGACAAAAGCAAATCCAGCTGATGTTGACACAATGGTAATCCTTCCCGCATTCAATGAAGAGGTTTACAGGAAGATATGCGGCAGGTGCGACACAAACAGGAAGCCGCTGCTTTCAATGGTGATAGTGCCTGCAGAATACTTTTATGTATTTGCGATGAACGACACAGAGATGGAGGAGAGATGGTCAAGGGTGGCCAGCGGGTGCATTGAAGTGCCAATGGCGGGCAAAGAGCGCCATACAAGACTTGTGCAGTCAAATGCCGCATCCATGTACACAAGAATGAGAAAGGCGCTGCTTCCCGAACGGCTGGACGCGCTTGCCATAATCCACCGCCTAAATTACATTCTCAAACAGCCGAAGTTCATAGCGCGCAAGCTTTCTGAATTGTGCGGCGCGCAGATTCCGGAGCCAAGCATAAACAGGTTTGAATCACTTCCTTCAAGGCAGGAGATGGTGGATGCGCTTGTGCAGGCAAACTTTTCTGCGTATGATGCTATGAGCGCATACCAAAGAATAGAGAACCAACAATAATTCTTAAGCATCCTTTCCCCACGGGAAATACATTGCCAGGCCCCTTCTCCTGTAATAGTCAGCATGCTCCCTCTTGTTTGAGAGCAGACAGAATCTCCTTACTTCCTGTGCGCCCTGCGCAAGAAGATATTCAGCCCCGGCAACAAAGCTCCGGCCTGTAGCAGTCTGGTCATCAACAAGAAGTATTGTTTTGCCCTCAACAGGAACTGAAACAGGCTCGCTTACAACGGCTTTCTTGTTTGCCTGCGTCCATGACTTTGCAACGCTCCTTGTCTTGTCTGAGTAATGCGAAACGCGCATATAGCCAACAGCATTGAGTTCCATGCACATTGCAACATATTTTGCAATGAACGCGCCGCCGCTTTTTATGCCAACGACTGCATCCGGGCGGTAAGCGTCTTCTTTAACGCCAACAGAAATCTCCCTTATCATCTCCTCTGTGTCAAGCCACGAATAGTTATGATGGCTTACATGCGTTATCCAGCTTGGCAGGCAGTTGATGCCGGCCCTGAGCAGCGCATCAAGGCACCTGTCCCCCTTCCTTATTTTTGTCCTGTCCCTTTTTTTATTATATATCCCAATCAGGGACATGTCAAACCATGCAGGGATTGTGTCATCAAGGTGGTGCTTGAGCATATCAAGGAGAATAGATTGTTTGCTTTTAAGCGTTTCTGCAAGAAAGCCCGATAAAATATTCGGTTTTCTGGGCGCCGAAAAAGAAGCACTTTCTCGTGCGCTTCGTTAATCCGCTTGGCTTTCTTTAGCACATAAAGCTTCGCCGCCGCTTTTTATGCTGAAACCAATCCAAAGGATTTATATACCCTAAAAGTTTCCGTTTCTGAAGCATGAAAATAGTAGTCATTTCAAACATGAACTCCGGAAAGAACCTTAGAGACAAGCTCAGAGTCTATAGGATGGAGAAGTTTGTGGGAGACCGGGGGCAAGTATATGCAACTGCAAGCGTGGATGAGCTTGGAGACATAGTAAGCTGCCTTTATAAGATGTATCAGGCCGAAAGATTCGGGGTAGTGCTGGACGGGGGAGACGGATTGAGCTGCCAATACGTAAAACATTCGAATAGATACTGGCCAAAGGGAATCCCGCAGCCCGCAGTCGCCCTGCTCCGCGGCGGCACAATGAATTTTCTTCCAAAAGAATGCGGGATAAAGAGCAACAAGAAATACATGAAGGCAATTCTCGAGTCAAAAGAGGAGGACCTTTTCTACCAGGACATTGATTTCATGAAAATAACAGACAATAACAAAGTTGAAAGCTACGGCTTCTCATTCGGGATTGGGGCGCCGGTTACACTGCTTAAGGAGTGGAACAAGCACAAGAAATTGAAAGCACTGCAGGTTGGATTTATCCTTGCCCGCCTTTTAGCTTCAAAGATGTTAGGTGTCTCAAAGATTTGGAGGCAAAAGTATTATGACCTCTTCAACCAGAAGCAGCATATTCATGCGTATGCAGGCACAAACGGAAGCACAATTGAATGGGACGCTGATTTTCTAGGCATAATGGCGCAGAGCATAAAATCAATCGGATTGCCATATTCAAAAATGTTCTACAGGGCGCAGCAGAGCGCAGGCAATTTCCATGTATTAGGAACTTCGGCAGACCTTATTGAGCTTATGCCTTATCTGCCAGCCATGTATTTGGGGAAAAAAGTCCCGGGAATGGATGCAGATACGCAAACAAACTATTTCTGCGCCGTATCAGAGCGGGAAATGGAATACACCGTAAACGGCGAGCTTGAATACTTTGTGGAGAACGAGGCAAAAACGTATCTTGCAAACCAGATAACCGCCGAGCACGGGCTGACGCTAAAGATTATAAAGGCAGCCCCCTGATTGGTTAATATGAAATATTCATACAAAATCCTTAACACGCGCGAAGTGAAAGACATTCTTGAAGAGCTTAAAGAGCACTTCGGGATGGAAGCAGATATAAAAGATGCGTTCATAGAGGGCGGAGACGGAAAGATTTACATCATTTCAAGGAAGCTCGGGGAAATAGACCAGAGCAAGCTGAGGATAAACAACCTCGGGCTGTATTTCTGCAAAAGGGAAAAGGGAGGCTTAAGGCCGACGATAGAAGGCTCGCAGTTAATCAACCCAACCAAGAACGTGTTTGAGATGGATGAGAAGCAGAGGGACGAATGGATGGAAGGCAAGGATTTGGAAACAGGAGAAAGGGATTTGCACAGTTTTGTAATAATAAAATATAAGAATGATTTCTACGGCTCAGGCACATACAAGGACGGCAGGATATGGAACATGGTGCCGAAGGAAAGAAGGATTGTAGAAGGCGCGAAGGCTGTTCTTGAGGGGAATGAATAAGTGACTCAATAAGCACACTTCATCCTTAACACGCATCCGCCGCACAACGGCTTCTTTTTGCAGTGCCTTTTCGCGTGCTCCACGATTAAAGCATGATACTCCTTGAATAATTCCGTATCCAAAGGCAGCCTGCTTTCAAACAGCTTTTGGATTTCTTCGTATTTATCATTCTCTTTGCAAATACCAAGCCTTGAGAATATTCTTCTTGTATAAGCATCTATCACAAATGACGGCTTTTCAAAAGCGTAAAGCACGATTGAGTCTGCTGTCTCAGGGCCTATTCCTTTCACTTTCAATAGCTCTTCTCTCATCTCTTTTGCAGACTTTTCAAAGACGCTTTTATTCTTCAGGAAATAGTTTGCAGCTGTCTTCAGCCTTTCAGCTTTCTGGTTGTAATAGCCTGCGGGCTTAACCAAAGAGGCTATTTTCTTAATGCCCGCCTTTGCTATCTTTTTGGCGTCAAGCAGTTTTGCCTTATTCAAATTATAAATTGCCTTCTCAACATTTGCCCATGCAGTGTTCTGCGTCAATATTTTGCCTTTGGTTATTAGTTTGTTGTTTCCAGATATTTTCTTATAGTTAATCTCGGCTTCTTTTAGTTCCTCCTGTTCTTGTTTAGTCAATTGGCGTTCCAGTTTAAGCTGCTGTATAGCTCTTACCACATTAGGATACCATTGAGTGTTTTGTGCGAGGATTGCTCCTATAAGGATTTCAAAGCGTTCCTGCTCGTTCTTAGGGGCTTTCGTGTGATACTCGCAGAGCAGGCTCTTATTGTTTATGATTGGCCACCAGCCTTGTGAGCCGTAGGCTTTATACAGGATTTTGTATGTGGTTTTCATCTTATTTTTAAAAGAGCAAATCTAACGAATCTTTCTCCCCCCAAACATTTGCAACTGCATTTAAATAAGGCAAGTCTTCATTTATTTTTATAGTATATTTGGCGCTAATTCCTGCATTCTTCCCAGAAGATAACGCAGGGAATTCTATAAGCTCTTTTTTAACTATGGAGTTTAAAATAACTTCAAATATATCTATTAAACCCCTATCATTTTTCTGAGATAAAAGATGCATATAGAAATGAGATTCAAGAGTGTATTGCAGATGTATTCGGTCTAAAAAACTAATATCTATATGACTAGAGCATATTAAATTTAAAAATGAATCAAGTTTTGCAGCCATAAGATTATAATATTGTAATAGCCTTTCTAATTCCCTAACCTGCCTTTTTGCTGCACGATAATCCTTACGATTTTTTTGTAATATTTTATATTTTCCCAATTTATGCAAAATCAAGTCTGTACGACGAGCAATATTTGAAAGCATATTTTCAACTAAGCTTGCAGATAACTTAATCTGCTTATTAGTATAGTCTTCAAATTCTGAAATTAGCTTATCATAATTAATTTCATATATATAAGTCTCTTTTGATTTAGTTAGTCTTTCATTACTTCTCCGTTTTGTTTTAATTGCATTAGTGACGGCGAGGTAATGTTCGGTTGTTAGATTTCTATTGCGTGAGAGATAAGCATTCAAGGTACCAAAAGGCAAATATTTATCCTCTTTTTTCCCATTATTCGTTAATGTTAAAGAGCTTTGTATTCCAGCCATTTCCTCTTTAGTTCTGTACCCCATAGCAACAGCAGATAAGATTCTTGGAGTTACAGGTGACTTAAGAAAGTCAATAGGCTTATACTTTGATTCTTTACTTTGTGCTTGCTTGCTTGAACCCATTTACTTAATATAAATATGCCTGCATTTATAAAGCTTTTGTTAATTATATGGGAATAGGGACAGAAATAATTAACTATTAGGCAGCTTTAGAATATATATGTCGAACATACTAAACCCCCTTTCGATTTATCTGCTCCAAAGAGCAGCGCAAGAGGGAATTCTAAACAAGGAGGAAAACAAAAATGCAAGCGAAACAAGAATGGAAAAAAGTTGTTTATGAAGAATCCGACGGAATAACCAATATCAAGCAAGGTTACTTCTCAGATGAGGGTGATTTTGTTAAGGTTGTCGGCGACCATTCAGAGGCGCTAATCAGAAAGGACAAAATAATTTCAATTACAGGCAAGCTAACAGGAGGGCAAGATGGAAGAGAAACAAATTAAATGTCTATTTAAAAGGCAAGAAATTAATTTTTTAACAGAGTATTACTGGGATTGGAATAAAATTAAAGGGCATATAGTTAATGAACTCAAAAAGTGTAATGATAAAGAGCTATTTTTTCTTGCACATAAATGTGATAAGCTTATCGGTAAGGCACAACTAGTAATGGAAGTAAAACAAAAAATCCCCCTGATTCAAAAAATTAGAACTATTAAAAATGATGAGCCAATAATCAGCTATAAGTTTATTGATGAACGCCATGATAGGCGATATGATGGTCATGAAATGGATTCCCTTGCTTTTGAATTTTGGGTTTATAAATTAGTTAATAATGGCAGTGAGTATATTCTATTAAGTAAGGAGAGATTAGGCAATGAGCTATATACCTTCAAAGGCATGAAGATTGAAATGGCTGGCACTTCGGAAGTTTCTAAGGTGCTAAAATTTCATAGTGTAGCAAATGTATTTATCGTTGCAGAATATGAACCTGCCATTAAGATATTGAAGAAGAAAGAGCTTGTGCAACTTTGCAAAACAATCGGCTTAACGAACGAAATTTTTAGGGGCATTGTATTTTTACACCCAGATGGAAATGTATACGAACAACCGCAGGGATTAAGTAGATTACAGGTGATACAGCTATTAAGTGGAAAGTATGAGGGCTATCCCTTGCATCTGATGATTATAGGGGACGTTGGCACTGGCAAAACCATGCTGCTGGAATGTTTGAATTATAAATTTAAGGAGGAAGAAGGCATTTTTGAGGCTGGCAACTCTACTGTAAAAGGGCTTATTCCCAGTTTCAAGGAAAAACCAGCTAATCCCGGTTATATCTTGCTTTGTGTGCGGATTGCACTGACAGATGAGCTTATGAAAATGATTGAGAATGCCCAAAATCAGACCGTATATAAACGGACTATACACCAAAGTTTGAGCCAACTTAATATGCTTCTGGAACATAAGGAAAGAACTGTTGGCTCTGGCAATGATAATAACCTAAAAGCTAAAGCCACAGCAAAGGCTATTTTTGCTACAAACCCCCTAAAAAATAGTGAAAGTATCTTTAATCTCATATTTGAGGTAGATAAATCAACACTGTCACGGATGCTACTATGGGTGCAGGGCGAACGACATAGGCAGGAAAGACGGAAATTAAAAAATAATAACACATCCTTAAGCATATATACTACTGATACATATGATTACAGAGGTGGTATTATTAATCCGTTTCTTACAATTTATGACAGCTGCCAATCTTTTTTAGTAGATTTTGATGAAAAACGGATTGAAGGCATAATCGAGGTTACCGCCCAATCCGCAAAAGAGCCGATGAAAGGTATTTGGGAAGCCCGTGCTTTGCATCATGCTATCCTTTTGTTTGATGGGATAGTGAAATATCGCTGTTTATTCCAAGACTATGATGATACCTTTATGCCTAATGAGGCAGATTATAACGATTTAGAGGCTCTTTTAAAGGCAGTAATTGCCTCATGGGACACGAAACTGATGAAAAATGACTAAAGAAGATTTAATCCCTATTAAGACAACAGAACGAGCCAAAGAACTTGGCAGGCGTGGCGGTTTGGTTAGGTCAGAAGCAAAGACCGAAGCAAACATATTCAATGCTTCCAAAGTAGCCAAATGCAAATATTGTCCTGCCACATATGAGTGCCCATATAAAGAAATGAATTTGGAGGAAAACCCTGAACAAGTGTGCACCATACCTGAGGCAAGGGGCAAGGCAAAAGTTCTAAATGCAGGCGTTATGACAGAGGAAGTAATAGAAGGGCTTACAAGAAAGGGCATGGAAGAATTGAGGAAAACATGTGTGGAGACAAAAGACTTTAAGATGTATTGCGATGTGGCATTGGCTCTATGGAATAAGCTTTATCCGACTGTGCAGAAAAATGTTAATTTAAATGTAAATAGAAAAGACATGGCTCAGATTTGGGTGGAGGAAATGTTAAAGGAGTGTGATGAAAAACGGGAGAGTGCACAATCTGTGGAAGAAAAAGAAAGGCAGAAACCAACCGAAACCGCTAATAATGCACCAATTGAAAATAAAGAGAAAGATTATAAATCAATCTAAATTATTAGGTAATATGCTCTTAAAGATGATAAATTTAAAACGAAAATTACAAAAATTGAAAAATGATTTAGAAGGATTAAAAATAGAGCATCATACACACGAGACACAGTCCCATTTAGATGATATTGATTCAGAATTAAGAATGATAATCCGACGCATATATCCGGAGTATGAAAAAGTATTGTATGAATTATTACCCTGTACATATAATCATTGTGAAGATTCCAGTATTTATTATAAAGGAAGAATAGATGAAATGATAAGAGCTATAAACACCATCTTATCTGAAAAAGAGCTGTTTAAATTAAAGGATTTCGCTCCAATCAAAAGAACAACAACATGGGGAGCAGGTTTAAAGTTAAAAATACTGCATTTATTTATTCGCAAAGAAAAAGAATATTAACTTATTCCTTTTTAGTCAAATATTATCTTCTTACCTTGCTTTGTCAAGCCATAATACTTCTGCTTGTGCAGCGCAGGTGTAAGGCATTCCACCACGCCCTTATCTGATAATTCCTTTAAAGCCCTGCTGATATGCGAGAATTTGATGTTAAGCTCCTTTTCCAGTTCCTTAGGGGTTTTAGGCTCTTTGGAAAGCGCCTGCATGATGGCGACACGATAACGACTAGCAAGGATATAGCCTTTTAGTTCCCACTTGTTTACCATACTAAATCAGAGGCATGGCTTATATAGTAGGTTTATTCCCACTTGTTTACCAACATTTTACCAAAAGGTTTATAAATATAGCCAAAAATAAAGAATATATGAATAAGAAAATATCAGTTGCCATCATATTTTTAACCCTCATTTTATTAACGCTGGCCCTTGCTGGTTGCAAACAGCAAGAAGTAAGCGTAAGCCCTACCTGTAATAAGCCCTATATTTTAGTAGGGACTGGCTGTTGTTTGGACACAAATGATAACCTGATTTGCGATACAGATGAAACGAAGGCAACTCCGGAACAAGAACCCACAAAACCAGAAGCGATTCCAGAAACAGTAGAAATCCTCAAGAAGAATTACTCTGTTGAATTGACCGTAGATTCATTAATTCCAACTTATAATCAAGAAACAGATAAGTTTAGTTTGCTGGATATAAGTTATGCAATAAAAAATAAGGGTGATGAATTGGACAATCTTCGATTTAAATTTGAAATCTACCAAGACGGAACAAAGCTAGTAGAGTCTCCTTATATTGGTATACTAGAAAAAGAGAAAAAATTAGCAGCTGATAAAATTCTAATTGATAGGCAGTATATAGGGCTCGATTCTTTCCCAAGTATAATGGGAATACATAATTGGCCGATGAAAGTGGTTGTTTATCTTTTAAATGGGGAGGAAGTTCTTGTTAATCAAACAAGAATGTACTATATCATATATACGACAGGACAGATTCCTGCAGGGACATATCCAGAAATAAATAAAGACAAGGTTCTTGAAATTGGTTCGGGTATCTTTTATGTAGGAGATGTATTTGGACCGCCCTATAGCTTTGATTATACGATTGTTCCACAGAGATTCTCAGCAGATGGAAAATTAGAATTTACAAGACAGACTAAGGATGATATAATAACATATACCTTAAAGAGTTATGATGATAAGGTTATGGACCGAGACTTTGTACTGGATTATTATTGTGAAGGATACGAGATTAGCGGGATTAAGTTTTCATATTTAATCCATGATTACAATGCCTTTTGGGATGACCTTTATGTATTCAAATTTAGCGAAAATAAATATACTAGAATACCTGATAAAATAAATCCCGGAGAAAAAGTTACTCTTGAGATTGGGAAATGGTGCAAGAATGAAGTTTTGCTCTTAAGGAAAGGTACAAAGTATTATGTGCGGGTATATTAGAATTACAACAAAAAAATAGGAAAAATTAAGAAAAATGTCAAAATGAAACAAATAAATATTAAATCAGTTAAAGAAGGAGTATGTGTTGGCGGGGATGCCTTTGTTAATCTCCAGCTTGTTGCAGAAGGCTATGCTAAAGCTTATCCTTATCCGCCAGATGTAAAGTATAAAACAGAGCTGGCTAATGCCGAAGAACAGACGAAACAGAAAGGCGTAGGGATATGGCAAGTTAAAGAAGCAGAACCGATAACGCAAAGCATTCCTGCGCCACAACAGGCAGAGACTACAAGCGGAACTATTTGCTCTCGCAATGCCTATAATTGCGGGGAGTTCTCATCCCAATCCGCAGCGCAGAGAGTCTTTGAAGCCTGCGGCGGTGTTAGTAATGACATACACATTTTGGATAAGGATAAAGACGGTGAGGCTTGCGAGAGTTTGATTTAAGTTCGTATAGAAGAAAAGTTATAAAGGGACATATCTTTCTCATCTTAAATGCAGATAAAAATAAGGGGCGAAAATGAAAATAACCTTTAGGTTAGTAATAATTTGTGCTTTAATTTTGTTATCCATCCCGTTTAGTAGTGCTTTAGGGATACTACCTTTACCAGATAATCTTAATATAAGGGAACTTACGCAGTATAATACAATCCAAGAAGATAAGAGCATCTATTCTAATCTTCTACTCCAAATAGATATAACAGACCGCACCCCAACTCTTGAGCATATTAATTTTATGTTTGCAGAAGGGCAGCATTCATTTACTCCTTTAAAATTTGAGGCATATATTTGCTTAGGCTTCACTGATTATGATAGTGATTATACCCAATTCAATGTTACATGTAAAACAAAATTAGCCCCTTTGATAGGGGTGGGAGTTTATAATTCTTTTTCTAATATCACCATCAATCTATCCGAAATAGAGACTAATTATTTTTATCTATTCATTGAATATGCTCTCCCCCCAAGCAATACCTATAAATTGAACTCGGAGCAGTATATATTTTGGTCAAAATTATTATACGATGACAACCTATCAGAAATAAATAGATACATTAAGTTGCCTTCAAATAGAATAATAATAGATGGCAAAGTGAATGCTGAATTTGAATGGATATCGGATGGTAGGATAGTTTTAGGTACGCATAATAAAGAGGAAGCAATTGTATGGTATAGAGACACAGGAGAAGAATTAAAAGATTGGTACTGGGGGATAGGGCTAGGTATTTTCTTTTCTTTTGTTGCTTCTCTTATTTGTTTATTCCTCTCAAATATATCGATTATTAAAAATATACCCGTTATTCTAAACAGAGCAATTGTTATTGTATTGACAGCTATGCTTGCAATCTTCTTATACGTTTTTTTCGATGCGACTTTTAAGAAAGTGGATGTTTTAGCAAAAGGAGTCTATTTATTATTAATCGGTTGGGGCTTATTCAGTATAATCTACTTACCTATCGTTTACCATAAAGCGAAGAAACCACAAAATAGCTTCTCGAATTATACAAGTAAGGGAAAATTTGGTAAAAATGAAACCAAAAGTGCTATTAACTGGAGATTCTTACATCAATATTCGAAAAATCAAACGATAAGCTTTTTGGTAATGCTTATGTTAGTCTGTATTGCTGCTATTCTAATCTACTTTTTCCCTGCACAAACATTAAGCATTATTATTGGTTTTGCTACTATCATTTTTGCCGTTTTTGTTTGGCTGTTGAGTAGTCTCCAACAGGAAGAAAGCAATCGTAATCAGATTAAGAGAGAGTTATTGATAAAAAAGGTAGACATTTATACGCCCCTTCTGGATGAAGTATACCAATTAATAAAACAAATAGACAATGGCAAAGAAACTATCTCCTTTTCTGAGATGGAAAAGATTTATGGAAAAAGTTCGTGGCATAGGCTTGATGAGCATATACTGGGGTTACTTAATCAGATTGATTTATTAATAAGAGATTACAATTTGCAAACCAAAAAATGCCGGGATGTATTTATGGCTATTATCGAAAATGATTTATCTGCTTTTTTAGATATAGGTTCTAATCCCAATCCCCCAAGGCGGCATTACATATATTTAGATAACTTTTTCCATTATGTTTTAATAGCCAATTATCTTAAATTGGAAGAAAATTTCCTATTAAATATCAACGAAGAAGGATTAGGTCGTCATTGTATTGAACTAAATGGTAAGGCTTATTTCATTACAAGGCAATTATTGATTCAACAATTAGAACTAGCATACGAACAATTTAACCAGAATATTAAAAAGAAAGAGTGGGATAAAACTACAGGGGAATTAAAAGAAAAATTATTCCAATTACAAACAGAGTTGATAGATGCAATAAAAAAGCCATGGGATTTACCAAATTAAGTCAATAGAATTTTACACAAATTCAACCGCCCTTCTCCAAACTCTGTCAGCTCGCCTCGCCGTTTCAGCTTCATGCAATCCTTGTAAACCTCTGTAATCAGCAGACGTTCTCGTTTGTTCATGCTTCCACCCCCGAAAGGGCTTGCGCCTGCTCTGCTATTCCCTGAAGCTTTGCAAGTAGGGTTTCATCTTTCTTTACTATCTGGTATATCGCTTCCCGTAGGTCTGTAATGCCTGTCAAGTCAAGCCCTGCAAGCCCCTTGCTCATGGCTTCCCTTTGCAGTTCATCTTCCTGCTCTTTCAGCTTCTTTAAATCCACTGCTGTCTTTAGGCTCAATGGATACCCGCATTTCAGGCAAAACTTCGCTTCAGCGGGATTCTGATAGCCACATACATTGTTAGGGCATATCTGTATCTGAAACAGCGCAGTTTCCCTTTGTTCTGCTTTTGTTATAATGCCATATCTTTCAAGGATTTTATTAGCCACGTCTTTTTCGTTAAGATGCACATACACAGAAGCCATGTTTGATTCGCTTCCCCAGCCTGCATGAATTTTCAGCTCTGATTCAGAAAGAACCCTTGCCATCCTTGTTAAATTCGTATGCCTGAACAAATGTGCATGGATATGCCTTTTAACGCCTGCCCTATGAGCAACCCTCTGCAATATTTTGTTAATTCCTACTGCTGTAATCCTCTGCCCATACCTGCTTGGATTATTCGCAATAAACAAGGGTGCATCTGGCTCGTCCTTTAAAGGGTGATTAAACAGCCACAGCCTCAGATAAGGCACTGAATAAAATAATTGGTTAGTCCTTTCCCCTGTCTTGCCACGCAGCGTTACAGTAGCTATAAGATGCTTATAATGTGCTTCTGTAGCCACTTCATTTATCTTCAAGTCTTTAATGCAGATATTGACTATCTCGCCCACCCTTGCAGAACAATCAGCCATTAAGGCGAGAAGCGCCTTATCCCTTTGTTCTGTGCATTTGTCAATCATCTGCTTTATTTCAGCATCAGGGATAATCTCCTTTGGCAGCCTCTCATGGCTTTTCTTACGCCCCTGATACAGCCATGCAACAACTTCAGGGTACTTCCTCGGCTGTTCTTCTTCAAACATACCATACACAAAGCGATAAAAGTCAAGCAGATGTGCCTTGTAAGAGCCATTTACTTTCCCATTGGTTTTCTTTGCCTTTATGCCTTGCTGAACTTCATTAATAAAGCTTTGAATATCCTCTCTTGTGGCTTCCTTATATGCCCTGTTCTTTAAAAAAACACCCAGCCGCTTAAGGAAGTAAAGCTTTCCCACAAAACCAGTATAAGATTCAACTTTGCCGCTTGCCACCTTGTAATTATGGAAGTCCTTTAAAACCTGTAGATTTACAGCGCTTAACTCCTGCCCTTGCTTATTATCAAGCAGAACCTTAACTCTTGCCTCACAGATTTGTTCCCTTGAAAATTCCTGTTTCTTTACAAGCTTAGGCTTTGGATATGCCAGCTCATTGTCAATGGCTATATCAGTGTGCTTAAGAATAAACCTGTAAAATGCCTTTAGCCTGTGCCTGTATATGTTAAGTGAGCCGGGATTTACAGCCAAAACCCTGTTGCCTGTTATGCTCTCTTTACAATCAGCTTTAAACGCCAAATAAGCATCCACATCACACGTTTTAGCTTCCTCAAGGGGTTTCTTAAGGAAAAGCCCGAACTCTCTTATAGTATAGGCGTATTCAAGCACACGCTCAGGCGTCTTAAAAGAGCCCTGATGCTTTGCCCACTGCCCTATAAGCTCTTTCTGCTCAGGCAATAGCCTCTCGTCATTTAATACTGCGTCCAGCTTGTCTTTGCTTGCTTCCATTTTCCAATTTCAAGAAGCCGAGATTAATATTAAACCCTGTCATCATTTTATAAGCCCATTCACCCTGTGTCCAATTGTTTCTTATCATGTCATAAAATAAGTTGCTTTTTCTCATTTTGAAAACGGATTCGCTTCTGAATAAAGTATATCCGAAACCGGCAGCTATAAAAGGTTCAATTATGTGACCTGACTTGTATTCATATTTATAGTCAGTAGTAAAAGGATAAAAATATAGATTTGTCCACAGTTCTAACGTAGTATATCTTTGCCGCATTCTGATGGCAGTATCAAGCGGTGTGCCTTTAAATCCATTGCTTGAGGAAACCAGGGAACCGGTTGTCCCGGAAATCGCGAAATCAGTTTTAAAATATTTTGAAAGGTCTTTCCATAAAACAATATCAAGAGTAAAAATGCTTATAGTATCCCAGTCTCTTAATCCGCTTCCTGTCAT
>DUKS01000046.1:0-8425 GCA_013329215.1 Nanobdellota archaeon
CCTTGATCCCGCAATCTCCCTCCTGATTGCACCCATTGAATATGATTTGTATCCCAGCTTTTCAGCGATAAGCTTTGCGACAGTGCTTTTCCCTGCGCCAGGCACACCCCCTATTGTTATCTGCATGAAAATAGAAAAATACTCCCTGTTTAAAAGCATTTGAAAAGTGGGAAATAGAGATTACAAACTATATATTGGACCGGGTGTGTTTTTGCATCAAGAGCAGGCTACAGGGCTGTCTGCATAACATTTATTAATTCTCATGCAAAACTGAAATAATATGGCTGCAGAACGGATAATCAGGGTGATGCTGATGGGAACATTTGACCCTCTGCATGACGGGCACAGGCATTTCTTTGCTGAAGCAAGAAAAAGCGGCACAGAATTGTATGTTGGCGTAATGCCTGACTCTTTCATAAGAAACCTGAAGGGCCGTGAGCCTATGTATTGCGAACAAAAGCGACTTGAAGCAGTCTTGCATGAGCCGAATGTGGGCCATGCATTTATAGTCCCTGAGAATGAAGAAGAAGAAATATCCAAAATTGTTGGCTTAAAGCCTGATATCTATTATTTTGGCTCTGCTACTTACAATCATCCGTGGAATACCCGGCTGCAGGCAATCTTAATGGCGCATCTTCCCGCTATTGAATTTAGGGTTATTGATGCCTATGACCGGAGCAGGCTGAATTCAACAAGGCTAAGGCAGGCACTGGAAAAAAAGGGAACTAAATAAATTTTTTACTTTATCAGCCCGTACCCAATCAATCTAAAGCGATGCCCCAATAACCTGGAAATAGTTATCTTGTCTGTTTTCTTTGCGCAGACTGGCCGTTTCAGCACAACATGGCACAAGTCCTTCCCGATTGCGCCGACAACACCTGTTGTGACGCTTGAATTTACGTTAAGCATAAATACTTCGCCCTTCTTTATTGGCTCGACATTCATCTCCTGCTCTGTACCGACAACCCTTTCCAAAAGCTTTGGAATAAGGTCAAACTCATACCATGTCTCGGGGAGCTTTCCGGGCAATCCGACAAGGTTTCCGGCCAATGCGTCTGCCTTTACAAGGTTAGGGTCAAGCCTCGTCATCAGTGCGATTGAGCCGCCCGGTGTTGCTTCATCAATATTTTCCTCGCCTGTCCGCAGGCTCACTATTTCTGTCGCAAGCGGCACCCAGGTCGTCTTGCCTTCTTTTTCTGTTTTTCTTCCCGGCCTTATCTCGACTTTCTGCCCTTTCCTGAGCATGCCTTCCTTTAATGCTCCGCCAAGCACACCGCCGGCTATCCTGTCAACTGCAGTGCCTGGCTTGTTTATGTCAAAGCTTCTTGCAATGAACATGATTGGGTCTTTTGCCAGGTCCCTCTCAGGCGTTTTAAACAGGGTTTCAATCGCATATATCAGTGCGTCTATGTTTATTCCCTGCTGCGCTACCATAGGTATTACAGGCGCGTTTTCAGCAAACGTGCCTTTTGTGAATGCCTTGATCTGCTCATAGTTCTTCATTGCCTCCTCTTCAGAAACCAGGTCAATCTTGTTCTGGACAATTATGATATTTTTTACATCCCCAATTTCCAGGGCCACCAGGTGCTCTTTTGTCTGGGGCTGCGGGCACGGCTCGTTTGCCGCAACCATCAGCACTGCGCAGTCCATTATTGCGGAGCCCGAAAGCATCGTCGCCATAAGCGTTTCATGGCCAGGCGCGTCAACAAACGAAACCTTTCTTAATGGTATGCATTTTGAGCCGCATTTCGGGCACACTGCTGCTGATGTGTACGCTTCATACCCGCGCTCTTTCGGGCATTTGTAGAAGACTGTGTTTGCATAGCCCAGCCTTATTGTGATGCCCCTTTTGACTTCCTCGCTGTGCGTGTCTGTCCACTTGCCTGTCAGCCTTGACACAAGAGTTGTTTTCCCATGGTCAACATGGCCAATCATGCCTATGTTTATTTCAGGCTGTATTTTCTTTAATTGCGGGACAGGCTCTTCAGGGATTTGTACGTTCTCATAAGGCAGCTGCACTGGTTTTTCTTTTTTTGGTTTAGGCGCTTTTTTCTCTTTTTGCGCGTGCGCTTCAGCATCTTTTTCAGCTTTTGGCTTTTTTTCTTTTTTAGGAGCTTCAACTGCAGGTGCTGCTGCGGTTTGCCCGTCAACGGTTTCTTCTTTTTTCTTCCTCGGCATAGCTTAATAGAAAACAACAATTGGTTTATATAGATAACTGAACAGATTATGCCTCAATTAGTGGTTCAGTTATCTGATGAATAGCTTCGTAAAACTTTGTGGTATCACTCACTCAGTTATCCGTAAGTGTGCTTGTCTCACTTCTGCTTCCCGCTGACAAACAAGTGCGGGCCGTCAACCCTGACTGAAACAGATTCAAGGTTGTTTATCACAATGTCATTGCCGGGCAGAAGATAGCTTACATCAAGCTGTTTTATCACTATCTTGTGCACTTCGTCAAAATCAAGAACATGAAACGGGGCTTCCCCTGTTTTGTGCGGGTCGTTTGCATTGAAAAGGCTGATAAAGCACGGCCTGACATCGGGCTTGTCGCCTTTCTTCCGTCCCAATATCACGCTTTTCGCTTTAAATGTTTTCATGCCTTTGGTTCCTCTTTCTTTCCTAAGATTTCCTCTACCGGCTTTGCGCCGTATGTGAGTATTTTAAGGTTTACCTGGGCTGTTTTCTGGTGCACTGTGTTTGCCGCAACGCTTTTCCTTATCCTTATGCCCTGCTCCTTGTCTGTCCTTGTCTTTGTCCTTATGCCGACGCCTGAAGTGAGCAGCGCCCTTTTTCTGATAGTGCCGTCAATGTCTTCCCTCATGGGAAAGCCGGCATCGTCAGAGCCACCTGTAATCTCAAGCTCGTACCCTTCCAGCCCTATGTCATCGCCCTTGACTTTCTGCTTGAGCTTTTTTCCTGCAAATGCGTTGTCTGCAATAACTTTCTGGTAGCTCTTGCCTGTCTTCGGGTCGCTTACGACAACTTTTAATTCTGTCATTCCGTTTCACTCCATTCCGAACTTCCCTTCACTTCGTTCGGAAAGTTCTGCCATGAGTGATGAGATTAAAGAGGGGATTTATATACTTTTTGTTTGGGCCTGCCTTGAAAATCAGTAGGTCTTTGCGGTATAGACTATGTGCCTTGCATCTTTGCCGCAGACAACGCACTTGTCGCCCTTCTTCGGCTTCTCGGGGTTTTCAAAACCCGTTCCGCAGACTACTGCGCCAAGGGTTTCTGTCTTGAGAATATCAGCGCACTTTTCCCCGTCCATGCCTGTTGAGCAGAAAGGCACCCTCACAAAGCCCCTGTGCTTTTCTATTATATCTTTCAGCTCTTTCAGGGTTTTTGCATCCTTTGTGTTGTTTGCGAAGTATTTTTCAGCCCTTGCCTTAAGCTCGCTGTCCAGCTTTTCAAGCGAGTCCCTTATCTCTTTGTTCAGGTCTGCAAAAGCGACAGTGCGCTTTTCTTTTGGCGCCCTTAACGCAATCGTAACCTTGCCTTCCTTCGCTTCCCTCGGCCCTATCTCAAGCCTTACAGGCACTCCGAGCATCTCCCACTGGTTGAACTTGAATCCCGGGGTTGTTGCAGAGCTGTCAAACTTCACAGCAAATTCCTTTGCAGCTTCTTTCTCTGCTTTTTTGCAGAACTCTTCAACAGCCTTTGCATCTTCGGGCTTTTTGCTGAACGTGATAGGGACAATAACCGCATGAAGCGGGCACACTGCAGAAGGCAGTATCAACCCTGTATCGTCCCCGTGTATTCCTATAAGCGCAGCCATGTGCCTGTATATGCCGGGGCCAAAGCACGTCTGGTGGGGCTGTTTCTCTGTGCCGTCCTCATCATCATACTTAAGCCCGTATGCATTTGCAAACCTCTGCCCCAAATCATGTGTGCTGCTCATCTGGTTTCTCTTGCCGTCAGGCATTAAAGTGTCTGCTGCATACGTGTTGTCAGCGCCCTTGAACTTGTCAAACTGCGGCCTTTGGAAGAATATGAAAGGCAGCGCAAGCCTGTCCCATGCAACCCTCTTCATCATTCCCAAATCCCTGCTTATCTGCGCCATTGCATCTTCGTGTGTCCTGAAAACATCATGCGTTTCAAAGAACATGAATTCCCTGCCCCTCAGGAAAGGGCGTGTTGTTTTTTCATTTCTGAATACGGTGATTCTTGACTGATACCCTTTCAGCGGGAGGTCATTATAGCTTCTTATCCACAGCGCGTAGATTGGATAAATCTGTGTTTCGCCTGTCGGCCTCAATGCGAGGGGCGCTTCCAGCTTTTCATCTCCTGCCATTGTAACCCAGAATACATCGGGTGAAAATCCGGCATGCTCTTTCTCCTTGAGGAGGTTTTCTTCAGGTATGACTGTGGGAAAAAGGTAAGGCTCATGCCCGTCTGCTTCAACTTCCTTTTCATATAGCTCATATATTTTCCTTAAAATCCTGAAAGCCCACGGGCGGTGCACTACAAACCCCTGCACATTGTAGCGTATGTCCACGAGCTTTGCGCCCTGCTCAGTGCACACCTGCGTGTACCATTCGGAGAAATCCTTCTCCTTGCTTGCAGTGATTCCCTTGGTGCCTGCCGAGCCGCGCGAAGGCAGGCCTGGAGCGCCAGCGACAATGTCTTTCTCCTCTGCCATAAGACAGATAGAATAAGCTGTGGATTTAAAAACCTTCTGCCTGCGGCTGGAGGTTTCTAATGCAGGCGGGAAAAGATATTTTAAAAAAATAAAAGAAAAAGAGGCTTACTTCCTCTTCTTTGCTTTTACAGAAACTTTTGCAGGGGCTGCCATTTTTGGCATTGCCCTTTCTTCTGCAAACACTTCGCCGAACAGGCTGAACCCTGTTATGCCTGCTATGAACGTTGCAGCCGCTCCTCCGACATACGGGATGAAGCTGAGCACTCCGGCAAGCAGCATGGAGTAGATTACGAATACCACCCATGCAACAAAATAAGTGCCTGAAAAGGCCTTCTTCAGTACGCTGCCAAACTCAAATGCAGAGCCAAAGGTGCCTGTGCTTGCAAAGTGCATCATTGCAGAAGGCGCAATGTACATTGTGATAATGCCCAATATGCCTGCAATGACAACGCCGTATCCCAACGAACCCATAGTCATGAACATTTGGCTCATATCAGGCGCCCTGCCTTGCATCATTGCCGGCCCCAGTGTTGAAACAAGCGGCCAAAGCAGGACTGCAGCGACAATTATTGCCGGCAGGAAGTAAAGCAGCTCTATTACAGTTGCAAGCAGCCCCCTGACAAACAGGTTGCCCCAGTCTGCCCATTCGGGAAGCTCGCTGTTGCGTTTCATCGAGCGGTTTGCTGTGTCAAGCATATAGCCGATTGTAAGCCAGTTGACAATTGGCAGTATGCTCAGCGCAATGCCTATTAGCAGTTTCTTTATGTCTGTAAACGGTTTTTTGAATGCAGTTTCGTAATCCATGATAATATTCAATACCTGGGCCTATATAATTATTTTGTTTTTCCTGCGCAGTTAATACTGGCGCCATAGAGAACTTATGCTGGATGGTATTTTGCAAAAACATATTTGAAAAAATTAAGAAAGGCGCACTCCGCGCCAACATGATTATTTATTGTGTATAAAGTATGAACTACTTTATGCACTTAAAAAGCGAAACTTTTTATTCGTCGTCATCTCCCCCGTCTTCATCGGGCTCTTCAATGTCTTCCAGGTCATCATCGCCATCCAAGTCATCATCACCCTCGTCGTCTTCGTCATACATTGCAAAGTTGTATTTCATTGAAACTACCTCCTTGTGCTGCCTGCATACGCAGACATAACCCCCATTATGCTCTAAACTTCTATTTAAACCTATCGCTTAATTAAAAAGCCAATATTTTTATACTAGATTAACCGCTAATTAGGGAAGGCGCAGTGCCTGAACAAACGAGGTGAACAATAATGGCTTTGGAAGACCAGATAATGATTGTGATGTACATAATGCTTGCCGCCGTGGCTGCAATGCTTTATGCTTTAAGAAGGATTTTCCTGCTTGAAAGGAAGATTCTTTCGCTGGAGAACACAGTGCTTGAGTTTGACAAGAAGCTTATGGGCAAGAAAAAGAAATAATCGCTTTTTCTTTATTTGATTTTTTATCTGCTGTGCGAAAAGGTTAAATAGGCAAAAGGGCTTAGGATTGAACATGATAAAAGAGATGTTTTCAAGACTGAAGTCATTATTGCCCAAAGAGGCTGCCGAGTTTGTCGCAGACCAGGAAATACTGGCTGTGTTCCTTAATTCCCCCAAGCGCGAGGAATGGATACGCAGGGCAGGCATGAAGCCCAGGGACAGGATTGAGGAAGTTGTCTCTGCTTATGCAAAGATGAAGGTTGATGCTGAGAAAAAGCTAAAATCCAAGACAAGGGAAAATGTCATAAAGATTGAGGATGAGTGCCTTCAGAAATTGTTTGTCGGCAGGACAATCAAGCTGAAGAAAGGTGACCAGAGAGTTGCATTGAAGCTTGTGCTGAACATTCTTGAGCAGCAGTACGAGAGCGCTGCAATTGTCGAGAGAAAGCAGATGGAAATGGTTGCTAAATCCGCAGGGATAAATAAAAAACCAACTGAGTTCATAGTGTTTGACGCTGATGCGAAGCGGATTGTCGGCGTGAACGTGATTTGAGAATTCTTATGCAAATAAAACAGATTATATCAAAGGATCTTGCTGAGGCTGACAAGTTCCAGATTGGCATACTTCAGCCTCACGGGAAAAGGGTAAGAAGCTTTAGCTATATCAAAAGGCAGTATAAGAAACATCCTTCTCTATTTATTGCCTGCTATAATCCTTCAATTGCTGGAATTGTATTCGGCTTTGTAAAGCGGGACAAGGTTTTGCTGGGAGAGCTGGCTGTAAAAAAAGAAATGCGGGGTAAGGGCATTGGCTCTAAGCTTGTCCAGCGGCTTGCAAAGGAGGCTAAAGCTCTTGGCAAGAAAGAGATTTGCCTTGGTGCGCAGCCTGATGCTGAAAAATTCTATTTGAAATGCGGATTCAAACCCGTTCTGTTTGCGCAGATTCGCCACAAGGATGTGCCTAAGGATTATCTGCATAAGGGCTTTGAGATTGAGAAAGAGACGAATTACAAGGATGCAAAGAGATTGTTTATTCATGTTAAGAAGTATGACAAGAGATTAAAAGAAAAAGCAAAGAAGGCGCTTAACGCGTATGACGTGATTTACTTGTTTGTGAAGAAGCTGTGAAAGGCGGGCATCCTGCAGAAATTTATATTTTCTATTTTTTTCAAAAAAATTGAACAATTTTTCAGATACACGCCTTCTTTTCTAATTTTATTGCAAAATTTACTTTGACGACGGAAAAATGAGCAGTTTTCCGGACAAAACTTATTATATTAGTTCTGCTAATTGGAATTGGCTTAAAACTTGCACGACTCGTGCAAGAAATGCAAAACTCCAACTATTGGTTGGAGAAATAGCAAAACTGACACCAATGGTGGCAGAAATTGAAAAGGAGGCAAAAATGGCAAATATAATCCCGAAAGGGTATGGCTCTCTGCTTGGAGAGATTAAGGAAAGGATTCGTTCTGCGCAGTATGAAGCGCTGAAGGCGGTTAATAAAGAGATGATTTTGCTTTATTGGGATATAGGCGGGATGATTGTAGAAAGACAAAGAGGCAATACATGGGGAAAGTCGGTTGTGAAAATTCTCGCCAAAGATTTACAATCAGAATTTCCCGGTATAAAAGGATTTTCGGCATTTAATTTGTGGAGAATGAAGAAATTATATCAGAATTATTATAAAAATCTAAAACTTGCACGATTCGTGCAAGAAATTGGTTGGGGACATAATATTACAATAATGGAAAAGTGTAAGGATGATTTGCAGCGTGAATTTTATATGCGCATGGCACATAAGTTTGGTTGGACAAATGAATTCTTAATAATTCAGATAGAAAACCAGTCATATGAGAAAACACTGCTAAACAAGACTAATTTTGATAAAACGCTTCCTGCTAAAATCACAAAGCAGGCAAAAATAGCTGTAAAAGATGAATACACATTTGACTTCCTTGAATTGGGCGAGGAATACAGCGAAAAGCAGCTTGAGCAGGCAGCTCTTGCAAAGATAAGGAAATTTCTGCACGAGATGGGCGGACTGTTTGCATTTGTGGACAGCCAGTATGGGATTGAGATTGACGGAGAGGAATTTTTCATTGATATCCTGCTGTATCACAGGGCATTAAAATGCCTTGTTGCGCTTGAGCTGAAGACAGGCAAGTTCATGCCCGAATATGTAGGCAAAATGCAGTTTTACCTAGCGGTGCTTGATGACAAGGCAAGAATGCAGGGAGAGAATCCGCCGATAGGCATTATTTTATGCAAGTCCAAGAATGACACAATAGTTGAGTATGCTTTGAAAGACTCAAGTAAAAAACTAAAGAGTGG
>DUKS01000046.1:8519-28107 GCA_013329215.1 Nanobdellota archaeon
ATTAAACCCAGACGGGAATAAACCAATAGGGATTGCAACTTACAGGATGATGTCTAAGTTGCCAAAAGATTTACAGGGGAAGCTGCCTTCGCCTGAGCAGATTGCAAAGCTGATGGAGGATTAGCTTAGAGTATATACTGCTTCAGCACGTCGCAATTTTTCAGATATTCCAGCTGAGGCGGGTTTCTCCATTTCTCTTCAGCGTCTTCTGATGCAAAATCGATTAATTCTTCCAGATTTGCAGGAACCTGTTTCAAGTCAACTGTCCCCAGCTTTGTAACAATGTTCTTGCCTTGAAAAACACATGTTATCATAGAGTAAGGCAGAATGCTGTCAGCCCTGAGCCCAAGGGCAATGTAATGATTGCAGCCATAACCAAGTATCAAATAGTTGGCGCCTTTAGGGTTATTGCCGCCAATGTCTTTTTGCAGGTGAAGTACGTCGCCCGGCTTGAATTTGTATTTCATTCTCACTCCTCCTGTCGTTCGAAGGTTCACTTCAACTTCGTTTTGTGAACCATAATATCACCTATTGTAAAGAAGGCGGCTTGGCTTATTAAGTTTTCCACGGCACCAGCGAAACATTTATATCCCATTAAGGGATACCACTTAATTCTATGGGAATTCGCGAAGAGCATGCAAAATCAATGGAATATTGGGACGGAAGGGCAAAGCAGTGGTCAAAAAGCAGTCCCTCTGTAAGTTATCTTGCCTTGTTTTATGAGGCATGGAAAAATAAGCTTGAGAGTCCGCTTTTGGATATAGGGTGCGGAAGCGGAAATTGTTTATATCGCGCAGCTTCCGGCGGCAGGACAGACATCTATGGCTTTGATATTTCGCCAAAATTGGTTGATATAGCAAGGGAAAAGCTACGCCCTTTTTTAGTGGAGGAAACAGATAAAAGGATTGTTGCGCTTGATATGCTGGATTTATCCCTTCATTTTAGCAGGGGATTTTTCAAGTCGCTCATCTTCAGCGGAGTTCTTCAGCAGACACTTTACAGCGGCGCAAGGTCCACGCTTCAGCAGATTGCAGATGTATCTGCGTCCGGAGCCATAATGTATTTTTCCACAAGATCAATTTCAATTCATCCATCTAATGCAATGCCTGTTGAAGGGGAAAAAGGCACATACAGGCTGCCTGATGGCGCTGTAAAAACATATTATTCAAGGGACAGCATTGAAGAGCTGATTGAAGGTTTGTTTGAAATCGTGGGATTGGATGAAAAGCCGCAGACTGAAAAAATAAGCGGCGAAGAAATCCTGAATTGGGAAGGCGTTTTGCGAAAGATTTAAGAATACGGCTTGGTTTGCTCACTGTATCTGTTTATTGGAGGAAATACATATGGCAAGAAGAAAAAAATTAAGCGAAACTGCAATTGATGTTATTTGTAAAACAGAATATAACGCGCTTGTAGAAATTGCTCTTAAGGATAATGTACATCTGGGCGTAACCACGACAGGCAGCCTATGGGCATTTGAAAAAAATGAGGGGCTTCCGGGATGCATTACTTATGGTTCAAGCAAGGTTTTGGGCAATTACAAGGGCTTTGGCAAAGACGATGACAAGGATATTGCCATCAGGCTTGATGTTATTGGAAAATCCGAAACCTTACAATTAAAGGTAAGCCAGATAGAGTCGATGACTGTTTACAAAGGCAAGAAATACAAGCTGTAAGGGGCTTTCTTTTCTTTCGTTTGACAACCTTACCATAAGTCTTATAAATCCCGGTTAGTTTGCTCACTATATCTGTTCGTAGGAGGTAAAAATGGCAAAAACAAAAAGAAATATATCAGACTTTGTTAAGTGCATACATGAAGGAGCTATAATTAGAGTTACCGTTAAGGATAATTTTGAGATAGGCAGGACGGACCAGGGTTATTTTGGAGTATTTGAGAAGGATAAAAGGAGGCCAGACGGCTTTAATTTTTCTCCAGTTGGCAGCCCTAATTCAGTTTTAGGAACATATCTGGGATTTGAGTGGGATTATGCAACAAAAGCGAGGTATCTCCAGTTATCAATTCCTGAAGTTGGTGACTTTAATCCTATGTTATCAATAATGGAGAGCCAGGTAGAATTAATAACTGTTTACAAAGGCAGGGAATACAAGCTTTAAGGGGCTTTCTTTTTTAGTTTTTTTTGCTATAGCTTGCCCGCCACAGCCTACTACCTACTCTGCTGTGCCCCCTTGCTGCGAACTTGCTCGCTTGCGCTGTGCGGTTCTCGCTGACGGTCGCCAGCAGCACTTGCCACTCGCCATCTGCCCACGATTAGTTTTATAAAGCCCTTATCCATATTCCGCTTATATGACGGGATTAAAGGGGCTTGCGCAGGGTATGCCTTGCTTGATGCGACCTGCGCTTAAAGGGGGCTTTGGAATATGAATGCAAAAGGCTTAAATACTATTGAATTATTTAAAAGTCATATGGCACAAATAAAAGTCAATTACATATATGAGGCTTTGCTTCTTTTGCTTAAGAAGGAGCTGCACGGGAGACAGCTTGCAAAAGAGCTTAAAACTTCGCTTACAAGGGCGCAGTCAGTGCTAAGCGAACTGAGAAGAATAAATGTGCTGGACTACAAAACAGAAGGCAAAAACCACATTTACTTCATAAAAAAGAATTTAATCTCAAAATCATTCATATTGAATGCTGAGAATTACAAGCTTGCAAAAATATTAGCGGAGCGCCCCGAATTAGAGCCGATATTTCAGGACATTATCCAAAAAAGTGGGTGCAGCCTGATAGTCCTGTTTGGAAGCTATGCAAAAGGGATTCCCAAAAAAGGCAGCGATATTGACATATTTATTGAAACAACATGCGTGGAAATAAAAGAAAAATTGCAGGGAGCATATGATTTGCTAAGCATAAAAATAGGGAATTTTAATCCGGATGACCTTCTTATCAAAGAAATAATAAAAAATCATGCGATAATAAAGGGCGGGGAAGAATTTTATGAAAAACTCAAACTTTTTAAATAAGCTGAAAAAGGAAAATGCCTTGGGGCTTGTAGAGCCGTCTGATGAAATTTCAGAGTCCTATCTGATAAAAAGCGATAAGTGCATTCGGGTCGCAAAATTGGCTTATAATGCGGGGATTTATGAAAATGCAGTTTCGGAGGCGTATTATTCTGTTTACAATACGCTTACTTCATTGTTCTACAAATGCGGAATTAAATGCGAAAATCACTCGGGCGCGGCAATCCTGCTAAAAGATTTTTTTCATCTTGATAAATTATATCTGCTCTTTTCAGAATTTAAAAAGGACAGGATAGACAATCAATATTATATTCCAATAATCGGCGCTGAGCCCATATCCCAAGAAAAATGCAGGGAACGAATAGCAACCGCGCAAAGGCTTAATGCTGAAATAAGGGCTTACAAAAATAGGATTACAATCCGGGAAATAGCCGGCATACGCACTAAATTGGAGAAGATTTAAATGAATCAATTAAAGGGGTTTACGCCGAGGCTTTACCAGGAGACCATCCTGAACACATGCGTCAGGAACAACACTCTGGTTGTATTGCCGACAGGAATGGGGAAAACAGCAATAGCCCTTATGCTTGCGTCACACAGGCTTAGCTCATACCCTAACTCAAAAATATTATTCTTAGCTCCAACAAAGCCTCTTGTTGCCCAGCACATGACTTCTTTCAAAAAATGCATGGACGTAAGCATGACTGTATTGACAGGAGAGATAAGCCCTGAAAAAAGGGAGCAATTGTGGAAGGATTCAACAATCATCTTCTCAACACCCCAGGGCATGAGCAATGACATAATCAACAACAGGATAAAACTGGAAGAGGTAAGCTGCTTGATTTTAGATGAGATACACAGATGCACAGGAGATTATGATTACAAATGGATTTGCGAGCAGTATGACAAGAGGGCAAAATACTCAAGAATACTTGGGCTTACTGCATCACCCGGCTCTGACATGGCAAAAGTGCTGGAAATCTGCAAGAACGCATACATTGATGAGATAGAGGTAAGAACGCATGATGACCCTGACGTGAAGCCTTACATGCAGGAAACTGAGCTTGATTATGTGAATGTTGAATTAACGCCTGATTTCAAAACAGTTCAGAAATTCATAAAAGATTGCCTTAAGGAAAGATTAAAGGAAATGAAGCAGTACGGCTATCTGAATAATTCTTCAATGGTTTCAAGAAAGGAATTATTGGATATTCAAGGCTCTTTGCATAAGAGAATTGCGCAGGGAGAGAAAAGCCCTGAGCTCTGGAAAGCAGTTTCAATATCAGCAGAAGGAATAAAGATTCAGCACGCTCTGGATTTGCTGGAAACGCAGGGAATATCCGCATTGAAGCAGTATTTTGAAAAGCTAATTGAAGAGTCTGAGACAACAAAGACAAAGGCAACTAAAAGAATAGTTGCTGACCCTAATTTCCTGGCGGCAAATGCAATGACATTGAGGCTGTTTGAAGAGGGGATAGAACATCCCAAGATTGCAGTGCTGAAAGACATGGTAAAAGGCATTGTTGACGGGAAAAAGGATGCAAAGATTATTGTGTTTAACAATTACAGGGATTCTGCATTGAAATTAACAAATGAACTCAATATGCTTGAGGGTGTTTCGGCGAAATTGTTTGTAGGGCAGATGAAGAAAAAGGAAACAGGGCTGAAGCAGAAAGACCAGATTATAATGCTGCAGGAATTTAGGGAGGCGAAGTTCAATTGCCTTGTGTCAAGCAGTGTAGGAGAGGAAGGCATTGACATTCCGTCTGTTGACATGGTGATATTCTATGAACCTGTTTCTTCCGCAATAAGGCACATACAAAGAAAAGGAAGGACCGGAAGGCTGGAGAAAGGCGCTGTTAAGATACTTGTCACAAAAGGAACTATTGATGAGGCATACCGCTGGACTTCTTTTCATAAGGAAAAGAAAATGTATTCTGTATTGTATGAATTAAAAAAGAAGATGGTTACTGACTCTGACAAAAGGCAGCACAAGATATCTGACTTTGATGATAAATTAAAAATATTTGCAGATTCTAGGGAACAGTACGGCGGCGTTGGGAAAGAATTGGTAAGCCGCGGTGTTGAAGTTAAGATGCAGCAATTGTTTGTCGGAGATTTCATATTGTCTGACAGGGTAGGTGTTGAAAGAAAGGAAGTTCGTGATTTTGTTGATTCAATCATTGACCAGAGATTAATGCAGCAGGCAAAGGAATTAAAACAGAATTTTGAAAAGCCCTTGATTATCATTGAAGGCACTGATGACTTGTATTCTGTCAGGAATATTCATCCGAATGCAATAAGGGGGATGCTTGCTGCAATAACTGTTTCCTTTGGAATTCCGATTGTTTACACCAAGAATCCTTCTGACACTGCCGAGTTATTGATTGTAATAGCAAAGAGAGAGCAGGAAGGCGGCAAGAATGATTTCATGATTCGCTCTGAGAAAAAACCCCTGACTTTGCACGAGCAGCAGGAGTTCATTGTGCAGTCATTGCCTAATGTTGGCTCACTATTGTCCAAGGAGCTTTTGCTTAAGTTCGGAAATGTTAAAGCAATAATGAATGCTTCGCATGAAGAGCTGAAAGAAGTGGATAAGATTGGGCTTAAGAAAGCGGAAGAAATAAGGAAGGTAGTGGATGAGGATTATTTGAGCTGAAAGAATCTAAGAGCCCGAGCAAAATATTATTTTTTCTTAATAAAGAAAAGAAATCCTGCTGTTAACATTAATAAAATCCCTGATATCTTGAAAGAAGTGGCAATAGAATAAATGTCAGCTGCATATCCTATGAGCGGAGCAAATAGCATATACCCGGCATTATTCAGTAAATTGTTCATCGAGAGTATTGTCGCCCTGTTTTTAGACTCTATTTCTTTGTTGAGCAAATGATCTAAAATTGGTGTCCCAATCGACCTAAAGAAGCTGACTAATATAATCAAAACGATACCGGCGTAACCAAGGAATATTGTTGCTAAAACTATCATCAAGCCATCCAGTATTTTTGAAAAAATTAGAGTTTGCCTGTCGCCAAACTTTTCAGAAAGCTTATGGGATAATAATGAGCCGGATACGCCCATCAAAGCTGCGGCAGAGGCAACAATGCCAAAATAAGTAACAGGCAGAGTAACAAATGCATAGAATATTTGCTCCAGGTAATGTGTTGATTCCGCAAGCCCAAAAGAGAACAGGCTAAATAAGAACAATAACAAAAGCTGTTTGTTTGACAACAAAATCTTAAACGAGCTATGCGCATGCCTGATTATATTTTTATGGCTCTCTTTTTTGTAGTTTGGTTCAGTCCAAAAGAGGCTTATACCAAGGCTGATAAAAGTAATGGGTATTGTCAATAGAAATGGCAATCGCATGAAAGAACTTGCCATATATCCGCCTGCAACACCGCCAATTATCGCACCTAAATACATTAAGGTTGTGAGGCGGCCCCGTATTTTCTTGTATTCCATTTCTCTCCCAAGCTGTTTCAATGTATCATACAGCATAGCCTGGTCTGTTCCGCTGCCGAGCGCATTTTTCAGTGCAAATATGAACGAGAATATTGCTAACATAAGGAAATTTGTCGAGAGCGCCAAAAGGGTAAGTGATATGACTGTAAGAGAACTTCGGATAATCAGGGTTTTCCTTCTTCCGAATAAGTCTGCAAATGCGCCGGTGGGGATTTCAAAAACAATTGCCGTTATTGCCTGGATGCTGAATATTAATGCTACCAATGTGACTGAGTTGACAACCTGCTGAAAGAATAAAGTCATCACCGGAAGAAAGAAGGCGAGATTTGAAATGAACGCGCCAATGTATGCAATGGATATGTTTCTTTCCAGTTTATTTCTTTTCATAATAATCTATCTATTTATAAGATATATAAGGATTTCTTAGATTTTACTGCTAATATCAAGATAGTGGAATATGGGCTTATTTGAGTTAGAGTCATATTTTCATTATCGCTGTAAAGTTTCCAAACATTTCGTAAATATGTAACGCCACTTGCCACTCGACATGCACGCACAGCTTTTATAAAGAGAGAAGCCATCTGCTTTTTAGGTGATATTATGGAAGAACAAAGCCATTCAATTAAGCTGTTTGAAAGCAGAAAAGTAAAGGCTAAATGGGTACAAAATGAGGAAAAATGGTATTTTTCAATTATTGATGTTATAGCTGTGCTGACAGACAGCCCAAACCCGCAAACATACTGGAGAGTTTTGAAAATGAGGCTAAAAGCCGAAGGAAATGAAACCGTTACAAATTGTAACGCTTTGAAATTGCCTGCCCCTGACGGCAAGATGCGGTTTACGGATGTTGCAGATACTGAGCAATTATTAAGATTAATCCAGTCAATACCCTCAAAAAAGGCAGAGCCTTTCAAAGCATGGCTTGCAAAAGTAGGGTATGAAAGGATTGAAGAGACAGAAGACCCTGAGCTTGCTTTTGGCAGGGCCATGAAAACCTATTTGCAAAAAGGATATTCCAAAGAATGGGTTAACCAAAGGCTTAAAACAATAGAAGTAAGAAAAGAGCTGACAGATGAGTGGAATAGGGCGGGAATAGAAAAAGAGTCTGATTTTGCCATTCTTACCAATGAGATTACAAAAGCATGGTCAGGCAGGACAGTTTCAGAATACAAGCAATTAAAAAACTTAAAAAAAGAAAGCCTCAGGGATAATATGACTAATATGGAGCTTGTTTTGAACATGCTTGCAGAAGCTACAACCAGTGAAATCTCAAAAAAACAAAATCCCAAGACATTTAATGAAAGCAGGCATGTTGCAGTGCTGGGCGGGAATGTAGCAGGCAATACGCGAAAAGATATTGAAAAACAGCTTGGAAAGAGCGTTGTTTCAGCTGAGAATTATCTTAAAACTCATGGAACAGAGAAGAAGATAGAATCGAAAAAGCAAAAATTGATAGAAAAGAAATAATAGAGGTTTTCCATTAGCGCCTTCTTTGAAATTACATCCCCAAGAATTGAAGCAATCCGTAAATCACGAACGCAGGTCAGACAAGCGCTTTCAGGAATCCCAGAACGCCCGCCCAAAACCCTGCCGAGTTTGATATGAAGTACACTGCAGCGCCTATAAACCCAACGAAATATGCCCCGCCCATGCCTCCTTTGCAGCAGTTGCACTTGTTTAGCTTTTCAGCCACGTCAATTTTAATTGTTTTAACATTCTTTTTTGCCATAGGCTTATTATTGGCTTTAGAATATATAAAGATTTCTTAGCTTATTCCCACTTGAATTCTTCAATCATTCTGTAAGAAGGCCCTGATGCTGCAAGAGTGCTCTCCATCAGCTTGAATGAGCTTATCTCAAACTCTATTTCATCAATCTTTAATGCCTTTGCGGCTTCTGCAAACTCTTTTGGCTTTTTAATACCCTTAATGCGCCCTATTGTCAGGTGGCTCTGGAACTTCTGGTCAGACGGGAATGACAGGAGCAGCGCCTCATCAATCGTTTGCTGCAGCGCGATTACATCCTTCTCGGGCTGTATCCCTACCCAGATAACATTCGGCGCTTTCTCATCAGGGAAAAAACCTATGCCTTTGAGCTTTACCATGAACGGATTTTGCTTTATCTTTCTGAGCT
The DNA here is from genome assembly GCA_013329215.1 of Nanobdellota archaeon. Taxonomy (GTDB): domain Archaea; phylum Nanobdellota; class Nanobdellia; order SCGC-AAA011-G17; family GW2011-AR17; genus UBA9640; species UBA9640 sp9640u. The sequence goes on from DUKS01000046.1 coordinate 17,090, forward strand.
CTGCCTTCAGCTCTTCCAGCTTTTTTTCATCAACTTCGCCGAAGAATTTCAATGTCAAATGGAGGTTTTTCTTTGCAACCCAGTTGATTTTAACATAATCCTTTTTCAGCTTCTTCTGGAAATCATACAAATAATCCTTTACCTTGTCAGGCAAATCAATTGCAAGGAATGCTCTCATAACGGATAAAGAAGAAGAGAATGTTTAAAAGCATTTCGAGCAAAGCGAAGAGATGCTGCGAACTTTAGTGAGCAAGGGTTTGGGGCATTTTCAGCAGGCAGCCTTTAGTCACTTGCTACTACCTACAGCTTACAAACTAACTACGCGTCTTCCTTTGCAAGCGTGTATACTGACTTAAGCGCGACTATTATTGCAGCAGGTATCACGAATGTCACTATTGCGCTGAATATTGAATTCAGGGTTGCGCCGATAAGTGTTATCTGGCCCAGCAGGTTGCCGCCGAGGCTTGAAATCAGGACAAGAACCAAGGTTGTAAACAGGAAGTTGTTTGCCTGGTGCGTTTCTATGTTCAGGAAACCAACCAGGAGCCCGAGCACTATAAGCGTTGAAATCATTGCAGGGCCCAGCGGCCAGAATCCGGCGACCATTGCAAGTATCAGCCCGAATATGAATGCCCATGCCCCTATCTTGTTCAGTGTTTGTATTGTAAAGTGCCTTATTTTTTTCGGCTCAAATGCCTGAGCTATTTTAATTTGTTTTGCCATATAACCACCTCTTTGGTTAATTAATACAATGGGAGAATGAATATAAAGCTTTTGCTTACCCGAACATGTTCATGTATTCCGTAGGCTCTTCAGCGCACTTCACTTTTCGCACAGCCCTTTCAAAGTCTTCCTGCGTGATGTTTGTCCTGTTCGCCCTTATCGCGAAATAGCCGGCTTCAGTGCATATCAGCCTTATGTCCGCTCCTGAAACGCCGCCTGTCATCTCAACAATCTTCTTTATGCTTACTTTTTTCAGGCTCATGCCTGCTGTGTGTATCTTCAGGATAGATTCTCTTGCATCCGCGTCAGGCATTCCTATTTCTATAAGCCTGTCAAGCCTGCCCGGCCTTGTAAGCGCCGAATCAAGCGCATTAAACCTGTTCGTGGCTCCTATTATTTTTACGTGCTCAAGGTTCTTGAACCCATCTATCTCAGATAAAAGCTGGATAAAAGTCCTTTGCACTTCCCTCTCGCCTGAAGTGCCTGTCTCCATTCTTTCAGAAGCTATTGCGTCAAGCTCGTCAATGAATATGATTGCAGGCGCCTTTTCCTTTGCAAGCTGGAAAATCTCTTTCACAAGCTTTGCCCCGTCTCCGATGTATTTCTGCACAAGCTCAGAGCCGACTAATTCAATAAAAGCCGCATTCGTGGCATTTGCAAGCGCCTTTGCCAGAAGTGTTTTTCCGCATCCCGGCGGCCCGTGCAGCAGGACTCCCTTCGGCGCCTCTATCCCGACTTTCTTGAAAATATCCGGCCTCAATAAGGGAAGCTCGATTGCCTCTTTAAGCTCCCTGATTTCGTCTTCAAGACCCCCGATGTCTGCCCATTTTATTGTCGGCTTTTTTGAAAGCAGGAACATTTCTGGGCTGCATGTCCTTCCGCTGTCAAGCCTTTCAATCACTGCAAGCGAGCGCTGCTCTGCAAGCACTGTGTCTTTTATTGAAATTTTGCCCTTGAGCTTTTCATGTATGTCAACCAGGAACAGGTTGCCGTTTGCAAGCTTTATCACCGCCTTGTCATTCGCAAGGTTCGCGACCTCGCACACAACCAACGGCGGCCTTTTTGTCTTCTCCATGTCCATTTTTGCCTGCGCAAGCTCGGCCTTAAGCTGCGCAATAGCCATCTTAAGAAGCTGGTTCTCCCTTTCAGGATCACATGCTGCTGCACAAGAAATTTCTTTGCTTAGATTTACTGCGTTTGTACCCATTCCAGCGCTAAAATCAGGACCTGCCTGACACCTCTCTTCAAGCTTGGAAAGAACTTGCCAATTATAAACTTATTGTTTTATTCACTCGAAAAATGCCAAAACTTACTTTCCGTAAGCGGCAACATGCAGCTCGTGCAGCCTTCTGTTTTCCCTGAGCTGCTTAAGAAGCCTGTTGATTTCTTTTGCAGCCGCGTTCTTCACGTCAAGAGGGTGCACTTTCTTTGCAATGAAATCCTCTTCAAGCTGCGCATAATTCCTGTATTCAAGGTTTCCGCCGTATTTATCCGGCCGCTCCACGACAAATGTTTCCTTTCTGTCTTCCTTAATTACAAATATAAGATACTGCAGAAGCGCCATCACACCGTTGTTCGGGTCGCCTGCAACGCAGTCTGCCTTGTTTAATTTGTTCTTTACCGTTTCCTCGTCATTCAGCGTGTCAATCTTGCTTGACTCAATGCTTGAGCTCATCTTTTCACCGACAAGCCCCCTGATTATCGGGTTCAGCAATTCAACTCTCGGCCTGTAGCCTATCTTTGGCAGGTATTCCCTTGCATAAACCATTATCTTTCTCTGGTCCATGCCGCCGAACTGCGCATCAACATGCAGGTATTCCTCATCCAGCGCCTGCATCAGAGGATAGACAAGCCCTGAAAGCTTAGGATTGTCTCCCAGCTTCACAACTTCCGATGCCGCCTTCAGGCAGTCGTGGGTTGATGTCATTGTACTGAGCTTCAATAAGTCATGGAAATATTTCTGGTTAAGCTGTATCTCGCTTCCCTTCACAAATTCCAGCTTTGAAGTGTCAACGCCTATTGTCCTGAGTATTGTCATTATCGCTTCCTTGTAGTATTCATACCTCTTTTCAAGAACATCCCATGCAACCCCGTCCAAAGCAGCGTGCAAGTCCGCTAGAAGTATTTTTACCTTTAGCCCTGCTTTCAAAAAATCAGCCACTTTCATCATCGGAAAGAAATATGCAATTGAAATGCTGCCGGTAGGCATTGTGCCCCAGTAGACAGTAAACTCCTTCTTTTTTTCAAGCTGTTCCCTAAGCTCTTTCTCTTCAATTACTTCCTGAAGGTTCCTTGTCACAAGCCTGAGCTTCTCTTCTGTGTCCATTGCAGTAAATAGCAAAACATCAGGGCTTTATATTCTTTTCCTGAATTTAATGGTTTTAAGAAATATTTTTAAAGGCAGGGCATATTCAATATCCTATGCCTTTGAAAATAGAAGAGCGGATTAGCCTTATTAAGCGCAACACAGAGGAGATTATTGGAGAGGATGATCTGCCTGAATTGCTGAAGAATAATAAAACAATAAAGCATTATATAGGCTTTGAGATATCGGGAAAAATTCATCTCGGCACAGGATTGATGTGCATGTCCAAAGTAAAGGACTTTATGGATGCAGGCATCGAATGCTCCATATTTCTTGCGGACTGGCATTCATGGATTAATGACAAATTGGGCGGGGACAGGGAAGTTATCAAAAAAGTAGCAGTTGGATATTTTAAGGAAGGATTGAAGGCAAGCCTTAAGTGTGTTGGCGGAGACTCTGAAAAACTGAAGTTTGTGCTTGGCTCTGATTTATACCACAATAACGATGATTACTGGGCAACTGTAATAGACGTAAGCAAAAACACCACACTTGGAAGGATGCAGAGGAGCATTACAATAATGGGAAGAAAGGAGGGTGAAGGCGTTGACTTTGCAAAATTAATATACCCTCCAATGCAGGTTGCGGACATATTCATACAGGGATTGCATTTGCCTCACGCGGGCTTAGATCAGAGAAAAGCGCAGGTAATTGCAAGAGATGTTGCATTGAAACTAAAGGTTAAGCCTTTGCTTGATGACGAGGGGACTAAAATTAAGCCTGTTGCGGTTCATCATCATTTGATTTTAGGATTGGGAAAACCGCCTGTATGGCCCATACCGAAAGAGCAGATGCAGGATCTTTGGTCGTCTTTAAAAATGAGTAAGTCCAAACCAGACAGTTGCATTTTTATACACGATTCGCCGGAAGATATAAGGCGAAAAATAAAGAATTCTTTTTGTCCTGCCGGAGAAGCTGAGTTTAATCCTGTATTGGACTGGATTAAGAGCCTTGTATTTATGAATAAAAAAGCGCAGCTTAATGTTGAGCGCCCTGAAAAATATGGCGGGAACAAGGCATATTATTCTTATGCTGAAGTCGAAAGCGATTTTATGGAAGGAAAGCTCCATCCGCAGGATATGAAAAATGCTGTTGCGGAAAAGATTGTGGAAATATTGGAGCCGGCAAGAAAACATTTTGAGCTTCCGCATGTAAAAAAGATGAAAGAAGAGATGGAACAGCTTATAATAACAAGATAAATTTTCTATTTATCCAAGCGTCTTTATGAAATGCCCCAGATAATGCGTTGCTATAACCACAAGCATTGCTATTCCCACATGCTCAAGCACCGCCTTATAGGAAGGAATCTTCTCCTGCCTTGCCACATATATGCTGAACACTGCAATCAGGGAAAGGCCCCAGACAACGCTTACAATGACTGCTGTTGCCAGGCTGAACAGCAATACAGGCACTGCAAACGTCATTGCAAAAAAGAATTTCGCCAGAAACGTTGATATTGTTGACTGCCATATCTCTTTTACAGTATGCTTGTTTTCAGACTCTTCAGATATATGCATCCCCAGCGAGTCAGAGAATGCGTCCGCCACTGCTATCGCTATAATGCCCCCTGTCACTGCCAGCTTGGATTCAGTGCTTGCCTCCAGCCCCACCATAAGGCCCAGCGTTGTTATTACGCCTGAGGTCAATCCGAAGCTGAACCCTTTCTTAAGAGAGTCTTTCATAAAGCAGAAGTGTGGCCACGCCCTTATATATTTTTGTGGGTTGCAGGATTTCCGGAAACCCTGTAAAAACACGTGTTTTTTTCAGGAAATGCATTTAAACAGCAGCATTTTTGAAGCAAGCATGGATGAGAAAGCGCTTTACAGGACAGCTATGGCCTGCACGATAATCGGATTGATAGCTGTAATCGCAGCAGCAAAGCTGATTGAAGTTAAGCAGGTGAATATTTCTGAATTGCCAGATATGGAAGGGGAATACGTGAAAGTGGAAGGTAAGGTCTCTTCCATCTCTGTGAAGAAGGCAGTCACTATAATAGAGATAAACGATTCAACTGGCTCTCTGGCAATAGCTGTTTTTGCAGACGACTCCGGGCTGGTCAAGAAGCAGGCAATTCCCGAAGGGCTTGAAAAAGGCGATTTGATAGAGGCAGAAGGCAATGTGCAGGAATACAACGGGCAAATGGAGCTTTTGGCTGAGTCAATATCCCAGCAATAAACTTTTATATCCGTAGGTAATCCCAATATGCATGGGAAAGAGGTATTTACTATTAATAATAGCCGCGCTGCTTGTAATGCCCATGGCATTTGCAGCTATAACCGTCACGCCTAATGCTCCTGCAGCCGACTTAACGCAGTCTTCTTCAACTGTAAGCTTTAATTGCGGTGCAACAGAGAGCGATATTCTTTATGAAATAAGCAATATTTCTGTATATATAGACACAGTAAAGAACCAGACTCAATCAGGGGATTCTTTAGTTTTGGATGTATCTAATGTGCCTGCTGGCTCGCATAATTGGTATTGCGAAGCCGTAAACAATGCCTCAGTAAGCGCTTCTTCTGCAACAAGGACATTTACGATCTCTTCAGCAAACACAGCACCCCAATTTTCAGGCCCCATACCAAACCAGACATTCAATGAGGATGCAACTTTGTCAACTGCATTCGACCTTGACACTTATTTTACTGACACCCAGGCCATGGCATACAGCGCTTCAGGCAATTCGCATATAACCGTAACCATTGCAGCTGACGGCCAGGTGACTTTTTCATCAACAGGCAACTGGTCAGGCTCTGAACCGGTTGTATTTACAGCATCTGACGGCACCCTGACTAACACCAGCAATACAGTCAATGTGTCTGTAACGCCTGTCAACGACGCGCCATACTACACAACAATCCCTGCGCAGAACATGACAAAGAACACAAACAAGACAATAACACTTTCAAGCTATTTCTTTGATGTTGAAGGCTCGACATTGAACTATACAGTATCCTCAGCACCCAGCCACATGAATGTCACGATAAGCGGCTCAATAGCAACCTTAAGACCGGAGCCGAACTGGACAGGAACAACAAGCATTACATTCACTGCATCTGACGGCAGCGCGTCAACAGCAGGCAACTCAGTCAGCCTTGTGGTGTCTGCCGTGGCAACAAACACAACAAACAGGAAGCCTGTTGTGGGATGCAATGTCGGAACAGGGAAAGTCTACCTTAAGATCAGCGAATCCAAAGACCTTAGAATAACATCAAAATCAGACCCTGACGGCAACACGCTTTCGGTCGCATGGAAAGTGGAAGGCACAGTAGTAGACGGAGAAACAGGGGACACTTATTCGTTTTCAAAAGATGCTGCAGGCACTTATGCTGTAAATGCGGTTGTATCTGACGGGGCACTGTCTGAAACCTGCGTATGGAGCGTTGAGGTCAGCGCAAGCGGGGAACAGAATTACACAAGCGAGACAGGAAATATTGGCTCTATAATAGACCAGCAGACAGAAGAGGTTGCAAGGTGCGGAGACGGCAAGATACAGGAGGGAGAGAACTGCGGCAACTGCAAGGATGATGTTAAATGCAGGGAATCCGAGCTGTGCTCAGAAAACGTATGCGTGCCAAAGACCAACACGAAAACAATACTTATCGTTATCGGCGCAGCTCTTGCAGTAATCGTGGGCGGCGGGTTTGCAGCCTACAGGATAACAACAAAAAAAGGCGCTACAACAAGAGTGAGGGATGGGAGGACTCTATCGCAGGTTGAAAAAGAGCTGCCTTCTGTTGATTTGCATGACCTTTACCAAAAAGAGGAAAGGCCCAGGGCTGACATGCACGGCATTCCTTCACCGCACGAAAACCCTGTGCAGAAATATGTAAGGCAGATGCGGGAAAAGGGTGTTTCTGATGATGAGATTATCGGGGCGCTGAAAAGCAAGGGCTGGAAAGAGGAAGCCATAAGGCAATACCTTTAACATGGGCCCGGCTATAAAGACAGGAATCTGCATTTTTATCTTTATCCTTATTTCAGCGGCAGTCTATGCTGCAAATGAAACATCAGGCAATGCAACCACGCCCGCTTCAAACATATCATCACAGCCTGCAGCGCCAAGGCTGTCACTGTCTCTCCAAAAGCCAAAGCAGCCTGCAGGATTGTGCGGCAATGGCAATGTTGATCCGGGTGAAACATGCTTTACATGTGCGCGCGATGTGAAATGCAAAAGCGGCGAGATGTGCACAGGCACAGGGGAATGCAAGGCGCAGATAAACTACATACCCTATATATTATTGGGGGTTGGCGCGATTGTACTGGCTGCACTGTTTTTTATAACAAGAAAGCTTACAAGAAAGCCTGTTGAGCAGCCTGCGCATCTTGTGATACAGCAGGGCGCATTCCAGCAGCAGAACCAGCAGCCTTCAGGGCCGGAAATACCAAGCATGGAATCAGCAAAAGCAATGATGCCTGAAGCTCCGCAAGAGCCTGTTCAGGAGCCTCCAAAAACAGAAGAGCCGCAGATGCCGCCTGAAGACACCGGAATGCTTCCGGGCGAGACAAAAGTGCAGGCTTTCATAAGGCAGAGAAGGGAAAGCGGGTGGAATGACGAGACAATAAGGCAGAAGCTGAAGGCAAACGGCTGGTCAGAAGTGCAGATAGCATTGGAATTCCTTAAGCTGCCAAAGCCAAAGAAAAAATAACCACATTTATAAAGGAAACCATTTCTCCATATTGCTATGATTACAGAAGAGCAGATGGCTGAGTTCAGGAAGCTTCTTGACGAGTCAGAAAGGCCGATGTTCTTTTTTGATGACGACCCTGACGGGCTGTGCTCTTACCTGCTTTTGAAAAAGTATGCGAAAAAAGGCAGGGGGGTTGCTGTAAAATCCTCTCCTGTCCTTGGCGCGCAGTACAGCAGGAAAATACAGGAGTATGGGCCTGACATGGTGTTTGTGCTTGACAAGCCTGTTGTTGAGCAGGATTTTGTTGACGAGGCAAGGGTGCCTGTCGTGTGGCTTGACCATCATCCGCCTGTGCACCTGAGCGGCGTTTCTTATTTCAATCCGCTGCTTAATGACGAGAAAGACAACAGGCCTGTTTCATACTGGTGCTACAGGATCACAGGCCAGAACCAGTGGATTGCAATGGCCGGCTGCATAGGGGACTGGTTCATACCCGAGTTCGCAAATGATTTTGCAAAAGAGCATCCTGATTTGCTTCCTGCTGTTGTTGAGCAGGGGCAGATGCTTTATGACACGCCGATGGGGCAGCTTTCAAGGATACTTTCATCGATATTAAAAGGCTCAACATCCGATGTCGTGAGCTGCATATCAGCGCTTGAAAAAGTGAGGGAGCCCGAAGAGATACTGAACGGCACAACGCCTGCAGGCAGGTATGTGCTGAAGTACCATAAAAAAATCAACAAGGTCTATGAAAAGCTGCTGCACAAGGCGATGGAAGCTTCAGGCAATGATGATTTCCTTGTGTTTACATATCCGATGACAAAGATGAGCTTTTCAGGCGACCTTGCAAACGAGCTGCTGCACAGGCTGCCGGGAAAGTTCATAATAGTTGCAAGAATGAAGTCGGATACAGCTGCAATCAGCATGAGAAGCAAGAGCCACATAATCCCGCCAATGCTGAAGCTTGCGCTTGAAGGCCTTGGCGGCTATGGCGGCGGCCATGACCATGCGTGCGGCGGGAGCATTGTTGTAAAGGATTTTCCCGTGCTCGTTGAAAGGCTGAGGGAAATGGCCCGGCACAATTGAGGAGGCCCTATACTATCAAAAGACTTCGTCCTTTGGGCATTTTTAGTATTTCACTTCCAGTAGTATCACAATAACCTTCTTTCTGTGTGATTACGAATATATAAACTGTAACATCTATCTTCTAAAAAATAAATGCTTATATACTTCACTGTGCATTGATTTGGATAGATAGGTACGGGGTTGGATGTAAGAGGCAAAAACTTACCTTGGGAAAAGGCATATTTGATGCTTTCAGCAATTTCATTGCTTTGTTGACAGGAATTATTAAATCAAGGTGGGGAGCCTGCACTATGATTTGATTGCAGGCTATAGGGCACAGTAATGTGTCGGGGGTGAAATATGATATTTAACAAGACTTTGATAGCTGGAAGGCTGTTCAGGAAAGGTGCGCTCAAACGCAACCTGGGAATATTTGTGCTTATAGCTGTCCTGCTGAGCGCTGCGATGGCGCATTTCGCTTTGTCCGAAAGCAGCGTGTATGACAAGGTTTCTGCAGGCGATTATATTGATACAGGGCTGGATACTACAAGGGGGATCTCAATGGACCTTGTTGAGAAAGGATTAACGCATAAAGTGCTGGAGTTTGAGATAACTCCAGAGATAGCTGCGCAGGACATACAGCTTTTGGTTTCTGAGAATAATTTTGATGCAACTGCAGGCAGTTTGTCAAAGCTTTCTGTTGTTTCTCATGAAGATCCTGTTTATGAAACTGTTTGCAACCCGTATGATGTTGAAGATGCTATAAACGGCAGCATAAATACTGTACAAAACTGCACCACTTCCCAGGCAGGCACAAGAACTGTTGAAGTTGAAGAGTGGGCGCCTGTTGAGACGAAGGCTTCTGAAGAAAATGCAGGTTCAAGCCTTGCAACATTTAATATCCTTGAAAAAGGCAGGTACAGGTATTCATTTGAGGCTCCTATTGTTCAAAATTCAAATGGCTGGGGCAATGCGGGGACAGTGTTCCTGAAGGTTGGAGATGTATTGTACGCGGATAAGCAGCACAGTAGCTGGTGGAATTCAAGCTGTTTGTATAGGACTTCTCTGAATGTATTGCCTAAGGTGGATGATACAAACTTTGCCCTTCATTTGCGAATAGATACGACTGGGGCTAATTGGAATAACAATCTTGGGGAGATATACATATATGATAATAGAACAAACCATTCATTATCGTGGGTTTCATATCCCTATAACAATGCTTCTGATTTTAACAATGTTAATACCACTATCTTCACGAACACATCCGTGGTTGCAAATGAATATAAAGGAATTGAATTTTATTATGGGTGCACTTCTGAAACCCCAAGGTACCATCCGCAGGATGTGGGGCTTGTAGGGGATGATTTCAACAGCCAAACATTTTCAGCATCTTACTGGGAAGGATGGGGTGCATCAACAATTAATACAACCAGCTATGGCGAAGGTAATGGAAGTCTTAATATTAGGGATACAACTCTCACAAAAGCTTGGTCTGCTATTGGCGCTCAAAATCTTACAAATGTGACTATCTATGCAATGATTTATTCGAATACATTTAACGTTTCTTATAGCGGGGCGGATACTCATACATTAAGCTTGTCAAGAGGACCGGGAGATGCCCAATACTGCCATTGGGGCAGGAGCAACTATTTTGTGCAGGGAAATGCAACGGCGCAAATGTATTACACCCAATACTGCTGGAACGGAGTGGTTGATTGGGGCTATAATGCAGGACAGGAAGGGAATTGCAGAAGGAGGAATGACCAGTTCCAGATTGTTAGGTATAATTTGAATGGGACAGGATATAACGTCGATTTAATGACTAATATGCAATCAGGGCAAACTGAAAGATGCTTTAATTGGCAACCCGCAACAAAGATTCCAGATAAGGGGGTTGATTTGCGGTTTAATGCAAGCGGCGGTATAAGCGCAGGAATGTATGGAGGATATGACAATTTAATTGTTGTGAGGGATTATGGGGTTCTTAATCCTACATATACGGTTGGCACAGAGGAAATTGGTAATATGGCCCCCATAGTTTCATCAATTACTATCTCGCCTGCGACAGCATATACTGCAGATGGCTTGAACTGCTCTTTCACAGTGACTGATGAGAATGAAGGGCAGCAGCTAACCGCAAATGTTTCGTGGTATAAGAATGATGAATTCCAGTTTGCGTTTAATATTGGCGTAACAAACGGCACATTAGCTTATAATCTCCTTGATAATGCAAACAC
>DUKS01000051.1 GCA_013329215.1 Nanobdellota archaeon
ACAAGGGGGCTTTCCACATACGGGAAATGCCTGCGCTTTTTACTGGCGGTCAACTTCTTTTCTCGCAGCTTCAAGTATGAGCTTCCTTTCTATCTTGCTTACAACAGAGCGGATTGTGTTTATCGCGTCCGAGTTTGCAGATATGCTGTCAATCCCTATCTTGACAAGGAACTCTGCCATTTCCGGCCTGGAGCCTGCCTGCCCGCATATGCTTGTTTCAACGCCGTATTTCTGGCAGGTTTCCACGACATGCTTTATCTGCCTTAAGATGGCGGGATGCATCTCGTCATACAGGTTCTGGACCCTTGCATTGTTCCTGTCAACAGCCATTGTATACTGCGTCAGGTCGTTTGTGCCGAATGAGATGAAAGTGATTCCAACCTTGCATATCTCATCTATTATCTGCACTGCCGCAGGCGTTTCAATCATAACGCCGAATTCTATGTTTTTGCATGGCTCAAACCCCGCTGCTTTCAGCATTCTTTTTGATTCTTCAACTTCCTCTGCATGCGTGACCATGGGTAGCATCACGCCCACATTTGTAAGCCCCATGTCATGCACTTTCCTGATAGCTTCAAACTCTGTTTTCAGAAGCTCTTTCTGCGTCAGCCCCCTCCTTATGCCGTGCCAGCCGAGCATAGGGTTTTCTTCATGGGGCTCTTCCTGGCCGCCCGGCAGGTTCCTGTATTCATCGGTCCTGAAATCAGATGTCCTGTACCATACAGGCTTGCCCTTGAATGCAGTCGCAATTTTTGAAATGCTGTCCACAAGCTCATTGAACAATACCTCTTTTTTTCCGTGCGACAGCAGGTAAGCCGGATGCTCATGCTTTGCCATCATCATTTCGCATCTCAGCAATCCTACTCCATCCGGGTTAAGCGCTGCCACCTTCTGCGCAAACTCAGGCAGGTCCATTATCACTTTTACTGAAGTTACTGTTTCCAGCGGGGCTTCTGCAATTACTCCTGCAGCTTTCTCTTCCTTCTTTATCTCAACTTTCCCGTCATACACTTTGCCTTCTGATGCGTCAATGGTTACAATCTGGTTTTCCCTCAATGTCTTTGTTGCAACTTCTGTGCCGACGATGACCGGGATTCCCATTTCCCTGCCCACGATGGCCGCGTGGCATGTAACTCCCCCCTCATCAGTCACTATTGCAACGCTCTTTTCCATTGCGCTGACATAATCCGGGTTTGTCATTGTTGCGACAAGAACATCGCCTTTCTGTATCTTTTCCAGGTCTTCAACTGTCTTTACAATCTTGACAGGGCCTGTGCCCACTCCGGGAGATGCCCCCATACCTGTAACAAGCACGGCTGCCTTGCTTCTTGCGACTGCATTCTCAGCTTCCACATCTTTTTTTTCGGCAGGGCTTTTTTTCAGTGTTGTGACAGGCCTTGACTGGACAATGTAAATGTTTTTTCCTTCAATAGCATACTCAAGGTCCTGCGCCCTTCCGTAGTGTTGCTCTATCTTCTTTGCAAGCTTTGCAAGGCTTATTATTTCATAAGATGAGAGCGCCTGCGCCTCTATGTACTCTTTTGGTATGTTAACACGAATTGTTTTTGCAGTTGCCTTGTCAAGCGTGTACATCCAGTCTTTCTTGCTCAGCTTGACGCTCTTTATCTGCTCGCTTTTCTTGTCCACTATATATTGGTCAGGGCTTATCGAGCCGGAAACAACCGATTCACCGAGCCCGTAGCTTGCTTCTATCATTATTTCATCTTCGTTATTAGTTGCCGGGTTTATGGAGAACATGACTCCTGCCTTATCGGAGTTTGCCATCTTCTGGACAACAACAGCTATAAGCACTTTTGAGTGCTCGAAATTGTTTTTTATCCTGTAGTAAATAGCCCTTGCGGTATAGAGCGATGCCCAGCACTGCTGGACAGCCGAGATTAGCGAAACCTGGCCCCTGATGTTGAGAAAGCTCGCCTGCTGCCCTGCAAATGACGCATTTGGCAGGTCTTCTGCAGTTGCTGAGCTTCTTACTGCTACGAATAACGCATCCCTTCCGGCTTTCACCACATTAAGCGTTTGCCCGCCTGCTTTCGCAGCATCCCCGAAGCACAGGTAGTCGTAAGCCTCTATTATTGCCTTTTTTATGTCTTCAGGCATTGGCGTTGCAAGCACGATAGACTGGACTTTTTTTGCCGCTTCCTGCAGCTGCGTGTTGTTCTCGACATCAATTCCGGATAATATAGAATATATCTTGTCTGCTATGCCTGTGGTTGTAATGAATTTTTTGAATGCATCTGCAGTAATCACGAAACCCGGCGGTATCGGGAGCCCTGCATTGAACATCTCCCCGAGCGATGCGCCTTTCCCGCCCGCTATTGCAACATCCTTGTTTGAAAGTTCCCTGAACCATGCTATGTCTGCCATTATTATTCACCTCACTTAGTCAGTGGCTTGTAGCTGATGGATAGTAGCTAACTGCCACAGGCTAATTGCCAATTACTATTTTAATGCCTTCGGCTGTATATAAGTGTTGCGATGTATGGCAGTAGGCGGTTATTAGTGAGTGGTGGGCGGATTTACTTGGAAAACCATCCTGGTGGAAAGCCCCAGTCTATCTTTGAAAAATTAGCGCAATCAATTTCGGTTTTAGTGTAACTGGGATAATCCACTGAATAGCATTTGCATTCACTGCAGGTGCCTGTGCAGTAAAAAGTTGTTGAGCCT
>DUKS01000056.1:0-744 GCA_013329215.1 Nanobdellota archaeon
ATAGGCGAGCTGGACAGGCGGTTCAAAGCGTACACCAATAAAAACCCGCTGGAAAAAATAGATGCCGAAGCATTCACCAGCAGGGGATTAAGCGACATAATGAAAGCATGGGATTTAAGCAATTGCCTTTGGGACGGGCGGCTGGGATACAGGTTTACGCCGGATAAGTTCAGGCTGACAGAAGCAGTAGACGCGCAGCTTTCAAGGCGTAAAACAAAAGAAGTGGCGAACTGCAGGGGGCTTACTGCGCTGTACTCTGTTCTGGGCATAAGAAACGCGCTTAATCTTTCTGTCTTCACAAACGAGGGCCATTGCATGTCAATGCTGGATGCAGATGGCAGGAAGGCTGTGATCTGGACAACCAATCTAGGGATTAGGTTTGACCCGGCGAGCTACGATGGCTTTAATAGCCGCGGGCTGCTTCACCTTGTAGCGCAAATGTATTTTTCAACAGCACGGGAGAAAAGGTGCAACCAGGAAGCCATAATAGAATATGGCAAGGCTATAGAAACAGACCCTGCTTTTCTTTGTGCCTATTTTGAGCGGGCGCTTGCAAAAGAAAGGATTGGCGACATGGAAGGCGCAAAAAAGGATTATGCAGAGCATATGCGGCTGTCAGGAGAGTCACATGACGCTTGAAGAGCAGCTGATGGACGATGTAAGGAGTGGAAGAGACATTGACATAGAAAGGGCTCTCCTGATTGCATCAGGATGCAAAACAGAAGAGAAGGTTTCTGAGTACAA
>DUKS01000056.1:820-11954 GCA_013329215.1 Nanobdellota archaeon
GAAGAGAAGGTTTCTGAGTACAAGGCAAAGCTGGACGAGATGGAAAGGCAGTTTGACAGCTACGCATCTGCAAGGAAAATCCAGGGTGAAGAAGAAACAGCAAGAGCGCTGCATGAATTTCTTTGGGAAGGCATGCCTTGTGTCAAAAGTGAGCGCCATATTCTTTATCCTGAAGCAATAGACATTAGGATTAATTCAAAGCCGATTTACGAGAAAAATTGCGTTGGATATTCATCTCTCTGTGCCATGCTTGGGCTAAAAAAAGGAGTCAGATTTACAGTGCTTTGCAATCAATCGCACGTAATGCTAAGGCTGAAACAGGAGAAGCCAATTGATATCGAGTGCACCTGGCCTTCCGGATTTGGCATTGACATTACCAAAAGCAGATTCTCAGGCCATCAGAAACTAAGGGAATATGGGCTTATCGCGCTCAGCGGCATAGCATATAACGAAAGAGGAGCTGCAAAAGCAATGCGTCGCTGCTATCATAAAGCTATAGACCTTTTTAACAAAGCAATAGACCTCATGCCAGATGATGCGCATGTCTATGCTAATAGGGGGCGTACAAAAATCATGGTCGACGACTGGGATGGTGCTGAAGAGGACTTTGCAATGTACAGAAAGCTAAAGAGGGAAAGACGATGACGCTTGAAGAAGATATAATAAGACTCAGGCCGCACCACGTGCTGAGATATTTTCGCGACTGGGCATTTGCAGCAGAAGACGCAATAATCAAAGCGCATGACGTGGGGTATGGAAGAAAATACTTTGATAAGCTGTTCACTGTCAAAAGGCAGCTGCTGGCAGAGAACCATCCGTTCATAATAGTGCCTGCTGCAGATGACTTATGCATAACATGCGGGCGCAGGCCAAACAGGCCGCAATGCGAAGTGCCTGATGCAGAATATTTCATATTGAAAGCAAAAGGGATAGGCGTTAAGCTTGAAGGAATAAATACCCCGCTGGGAATAGTGGATAGAATACTGCACCTTAAGGATTGCGGGATGTTCGGAAGCGCTCCTGAATATGAGCGGCTGTATGAGCAGTTAAGGAGAAGAACATGAGCGCCGGCCCTGATGTGCTGTGTTACCGCTGCACAAATGAGTCCCCGGGGGCGATTGCCATGGGGCTTTGCGTGAAAAAAGGCGACAGGATACTCTCGGTGCTTGGCTCGGGGGACCAGGCGTTTGCTTTGCTTGAGTATGCCGATTATGTAAAAGCAGTTGAGGTTGGAATGCTGCAGGCACAATATGCCCTGGAAAGGAAGGAAGCGCTGAAAAGAGGGGACGCTGAAACATTTTTAAGGTTTATCCGCGCTATGAAGCGGCGGCCTGCCGGTTCATATTTTAACCCGCATGAGGATTATTTTAATGACGAAAGGATAGCAAAGCTGATGAAAAAGGCGGGCCAGATAGATATTGTGCAGGCAGACATATTCAGGGATGAGATGGGCATTGATGGGTTTAACAAGGTTTACCTGTCAAATGCCGCAACCTATCCGGGCAATAAGCCGGAAGACGTGAATGCATTCCTTGAAAGGCTTGCGCTGGCGCTTGCAGAGCCCGGGCTAGTTTACATGAGCCAAAGGCCGGATACGATTATAATCCCAAGCAGGTTTTCACTTGACGAGCAGCTGACTGAAACAGCAAGAAAGCAGGAGTATGGCTGGTTTCCATGCGTGTACAGGAAAGCGTGAATTCCAGCCGCCTTCTTACCATGGTTTGCTTTACTTTTACTCTATACTCGTGACTTTTGCAAAAGGTTTATAAACTACGAATAAATAACAGCCCATAGGGAATATCTTATATATAGGGGGCTAAAAATGAACAAAAAACTATTGTTAGGCTTGGTTTTGGCGCTTTTGGCGCTTATAGCCAGTGTTTCAGCGCAGTCTTTGGCGATAACAGGCATTACAGCTGCGGCAGGAGACCCCGGCTCAGGCGTTGACGTTACAGTCAGCGTAAGAAACACAGGGCAGAACAACATAAGCTCAATACTTTTGACAAGCACTGCATTCTCCCTTAACAGCAATTCAATAACAGCCCCTGCCATTGAAGCAATCACAAACTTAAATGCAGGCGCAGAGCAAACAAGGACTTTTACAGTCACGCTGCCTGCACTGCCGGCGGGCTATTACAATGCAACCCTTACAGCAGCAGACGCTTCAAATGCAAGCGAAACAGCATCAAGGGCGTACGGAGTTACAATCAGCCCAAAAGCAAACTTTGAGATAGCACAGCCAAAAGTAACAGTGACCGGCCAGGAAGATAGCACTGCATCAGCCAGCTTCACAATCAGGAACACAGGCAGCACTACATTAACATCGTTCGTGTTCTCGTACAACGGCACTTTCACAGACAATGACCTTGACGGTGCAACATTCACATTTTCATCATTAAGCTCGCTGGCGCCGGGGGCAGAGGCAGGCGTTACAGTCACGGCAGACATTGAGAGGCACGTTGACCTTGACACATACACAGGGACATTAAAGGCAGCTGCAAACAGCGTTGAAAAGACCGTGCCATTGGAGCTTGAAGTCCAGCCAAAGATGTGCGGGGAAGGAAGAATAGGAAATCTGGACGTCACAATTGAGCAGCCTGATGATGATGAAACCTTTTCTCCGGGAGAGACAATAGACATAACTGCAGAAGTGGATAATGAGTACAGCAGGAACCTGAACATTGTTGTTGAGGCTGTATTATACGACCTCACTGAAAACAAGGACATCGAATCTGTTGCCTCGGACTCAAAATACATTGACAACGGCGATTCAGACAGCTTTGGCCTGGAGCTTGAGATACCTTCGGACGATGTTGACGAGGACAATGATTACGTGCTTTATGTAAAAGCATACAAGGAAGGCGATGAAGATGAGCAGTGCGACTATGAAAAAGTGGATATAACAATTGAAAGGGAAGATGAAAGCGTTGCAATAACAAGCTTCACAGTAACGCCTGAGATGCCGACATGCACTGACACTGTTACAGCAACAGTTGAGGTTGAGAACACCGGCCTTGAAGACCAGAGAAACGCTTACATAAGGCTGACAGGAAAGGCATTCGGGATTGACCAGGAATCCGATACATTCAGCATAGCTGCATATGATGAGGACAGCAACACGCATTCAGAAAGCTTTGTTTTCAATGTGGAAACAGAGGCGGAAGGCCTGCTTGTGGCAACTGTCTACTATGGCGGCAGCGAGAAAGAAGTAAAGGAAATCCTTTTCAAGACAGGCAAGTGCGATGCAGAGGCAAAGAAGCTGATGGGAGAAGCAAGGTTGATGCTCTCAATGGACAGCGACAAGATAGCAATAGCCCCGGGAACAAAGCAGTTCGTGCTTCCGCTGGTCGTTGAAAACAAGGGCGGAAAGGCGGCAGAGTTCACGCTTGATGTTACAGAAGCGTCAGGCTGGGCAGAAGTGACAGGCATCGAAGTGCCTGCTTCATTAGGCTCAGGGGAGCAGTATCATGCGTATGTTTACATGAAGGTCAAGGACAGCGCAGCAGAAGGCGTACATAACTTCAGGATTAACCTGAGGGACGCAAAAGGGCTCATATTTTCAAAGATGGCAAGCGCAGACGTGCAGGCAGCACCCAAAGAGGATGTTGCGCAGCAAGAGGAAAGTGCAGTGCCCAGCATAAGCAAGTGGCTTTTTGCAGACAAGAACAGGCTGTTCTGGATTGCAGGCGATTTGGTGCTTGTAATACTGGCGCTTGTGTTCCTGAAGCTTTTGCTGAGAAGGTAAAAACCGTTCAAAGGGTGGTAGCATAGCAATAGGCAATGAAGAGGTAATCGGGTATCTGGCAACTGAAAGGAACCTGAAAAGGCTTGAAGAGATTATAAAAAAAGAGGAAACAGAGCGCAAAGAGGCAAAATGGGAACGCAGGGGCAGAAGGGTCTATAACCTAAAAGATGCAACTGGAGTTTATTCTGAAGCAAAGGTGGATGTAAAGGCATTTTTGGGCATAGGTGATGAAATAAACCCCACTCTTGAGATTAAAAACACAGGGCTTGGGATTGTTCCCCATAGTGTATTGGTTGTCGATTTCCTTTTAACAGGGGCAGGAATCCTTCTCATGGCTGCTTATCCGCCGGCTGAGATATTAGGGGGTATTGCAGCAGGCACAGGGATTGTAAAAGGCTTTGTGGAATGGGTAACCAGATTGAAGCGCATAAACACAGGGTACATAGAAGAGCAAAACAAGATAGTGTGCATAACAGGCAGGAAAAGGCTTGCCCTCTATGGCGACCTGGCGCACGAGTATGCGCATGCAGTGTCGCGTGACGTATACGGCAACAGGCAATGCTATATTCTTGCAAATGAAGGCTTTGCCGAAGGCGTAGAAATAAGCGTTATGAAACAGCACAATAGGCGGGCAGCGCTCCTGGGTTCTCTGCTGCAGCTTTATAAAGCAAGGTGCCATATGCAGAGTATTGTATCAGGAAAGAAGGATAATATCATGGATATATTGGAAAAATGGGATGATCCAAGAAATATAACTGACAGCAATGAGAATGAGTATATTTATGCCATGGGCTACACGCTTTTCAGGCTTGCGCAGGAAAAGCACGGCGATTCCGTGTACAGGGATTTTCTTGCCGGCAGGGCAGGTGTGCTGGTTAAAGATGATTAACCTGCAGGTATCACGGGAAGACGCTGAAAAGGCTGCCAGGATAGTTGAAGAAGCGGAAAACTGGAAAGATCTTGAGAAAAGGGTCATTGAAAGCGGCCTTCAGCCGGCAAAGCAGTATATTGAGGAATATCTTTTCTTTGCGCACCTCTTCATGGCGGGATGCTATGCTGCTGTAAACCCGCGGCCTGGAAAAAGATCAGGAACAGCAACTATTGTTGAAAAAGAAGGCTGTGATTACCACATACACGGCATTGCCCATTTAAGAAACAGAAAAAAGCGCATGCAGGAGGCTTTCGGCTCAATGGAAAACCTTGTATCGGAAACAGGCATGGCGCATAAGTACAGGCTGAAGCATGCGATCTCGCAGCCAAGAGGGGATGAGTGCAAATACGTGCCGTTGAAAGATTACTTCCTTGGGCTGGCGTCAAGCATTTACGGCGGGACAATAGAGCCGCTCATGCTTTTGTTTCAGGGCGGCCATGCAAAGGACGCGCTGGGAAAGGAAGGCAATGAGAGGCTTATAATAAATGTTGATGGAACAAAGGTTAGATTGGGCGATGCATACCTGCCTGAGCGGCTGGAGCACTCTGTTATGCAAGAATATGCAACTGCCGGCTCATTCTCAAGATTTACGTTTATCCGGTCACTCTCACAGGCGGAGTTTATTGAGAAGGTTGCGAAAGGCAACAGCTTAAAAGAGGTTCACGGTCTGTACGGGTTAATCCACGAGCCGATGGTTGCATATTTCCTGAGGCATCCTGAAAAAGCTGCAGAGCTAAGGCAGGGACTTGGAAATAAAAAAGCAAGAAGAGGCCTGTACTACGGGCTTTCTGCATCTCCGTGGGCGGCTTTTACCGGCGTTGGCGTGGATGCAGCAGAAAAATGCATCGGCCTTGCAGGAGGGATTTATCATGCGCCATTGCCCTTTGAAATAACATGCCTTGCAGTCCTATTATTTTCAGCATACAAGAGCAGTGAGCAGATAGCAAAAGCCGGCACCGAATGGAAGTTAAGAAGAAAAAAGCTTAAGGCTTAATTATTCAACAACCATCCACACAGCCCTTCTCAGGAATTCAACGCCTTCATCCTCATCTTCAGGCACGCGCAATAAGATTTGCTGCAGCTCCATAGGAGAAGGGTGCGTTTCATAAATCCTGTAAACAAGGGGAAAGAATTTCGTGTAAGGCAGCATCCCAACCACTTTTGCATTATTTAAAGGCGCAAACCGCCAGCCCTGCGCCCCTGACAAAATTGCTTCTTTCAAATGCTCTGCTTCCTCCCATGGCAGATTCATCGCATACAACTCTTCAAGCAGATTATAGCTGGAGTTTATGATGTTTGAAACAGAAACCCATGTTTGCAGGTTTGCAGCAGCATTTCTGTAAGCCGCTGATTTTACGCCATAGTTCAGCCCTATGAAGCCCAGTGCGCTTGCATGCCCGAACATTGTTGCCATCGGCTCTTCCAAATCACTGTCATGGCTGTTTCCGAGCGTAATAATATTATTGAAGTGCCTGTCCTCATGCTGCACAACGTAAACCTGCCCCTCCAAAGGCAGCTTGAGAAAATCAGGCGTTATTGTTGCGCCGGGGCTGAAGTCGGTAAGGTCTCTCCTGTATGTATCATAGCCGTTTTCCCTGAAGAACTGCTCCTCATCAAGCAAATCATCCGAATTCGGGCACGCATTTGAAAAAAGGAGGACTGGATTCTCATGAAATACCCTGTATTCCTGAGCCCAGCCAATGTATATTTCGTCTGCGGGCTCAGGCGCAATAGCGTCCCTCGGCGCGACATAAAGCTTGTAGCTGTGCTCCGGAGCCTGTGTTACAGGCGTTTTGTATTCCCTGTAGTTTACAGAGTCTTCAAAGCCAAAGACCTGCCTTTCATATTCCTTAACCCTGCCTACAAGGTCAAAAGTATCAAGGACTGCCTGGGTTGTGTCGCTTGCGCATGAATAGAATATTGTTCCGTGGCTTTCTGTTTCAATAAGGTCTTCGCATTCAAGCGACGGCACTTTCGGCACCATCAGGTAAGCGCAGCCCATAAAAAGCGGGGCGCATAATGCGATTGCAGCTTTCACCATATCACATGCCTCGTGAGAGGAGAATAAGAGCAGCCGTTGCAGTGCCTTTCAAGATAGCCTATGGCTGCGTATTCGTTTGCAGGCATTTCTTTAAGCACATCAACAAAAGTGCCCATATCTGGCTGCGCCTTGTAGACTTCATACATCAGTGGGAAAAGCCTGCGGTATGGGATGTCATTAAGTATTGAAGAAATATTCGTTATATTGGAATAGTGCCTGCCTGCTCGCGCAATAACAGCGCCCTGCTGCCTTGCCTTTTCCTCGTCAGAGATATCATCTGCTGATATCGCTTCAATCTCATTATAAATGCTTATCAGGAATTCAGCATACTTCAGCTCATCCTCAAGCTGGTTGGCAGAGTCTTCATAAATTTGTGTGCCAGTGCCATAATAAAGTCCAACATAATCAATGGTGGCTACTTTCCCAAAAACATTCGCAGACGCCTCTTCCAAATCCCTGTCGAGCCTTTTTCCCCAGACATAAATATTATGGTTGTGCAGGTCTTCATGCAGGACAGTATAAATCTTGCGCGCTGTATCCCTTTCAATGAAGTCAGGGTCAAGGGCGCAACCTGAACCAAAATTAGACGTAAACCTCCTGTGAACATCAAGCCCCTGCCCCCTGTAAAACACTTCCTCGTCAGACAAGTCATCTTCCATTGACCAGAAATGGGTAGGCACTGCCACCGGCTCCCTGTACTGCATCGCGCTCTGCAGGTGTACAGAAACCAAATCCTGCGCAATCTGCATAGGAGGCACAACATCCAGCAAGTATACCCCCTCTATTTCCCTGCCTGGCAGGCCGTTCCTGTATTCCCTGTAGTTGGGAGTTTCTGAAAAGCCGAGCTTTTCCCGCTCATATTCCTTGACTTTTGCAATAAGGTCAAACTCAGCCATAATCTCAGGCGTTACATCTTCCTCACAGGCATAGAAGAGGGTGCCATGAAATTCTATTGTCTCAACATCATCGCATTCAAGAGTGGGCGTGAATTCCGCTTCTGCATTGCCTGCGTACAAAGACAATGCCCCTGCAGCTGCCGCAGCCATTGGTTTCATGCTCATTGCAACACACCTCCCGCCTGCTGTTCAAGATAATCAATCCCTTCCTGCTCTGCATCAGGCACGGCCCTCATGATTTCTGCAAACTCCCTAATATCAGGATGGCTTTGGTAAACCCTGTAAACAATCGGGAACAGCCTTGTGTAAGGGATGTATCCTTCAATAACAGCATTGTTCAAAGGCGCTTCTGGCCTGTAATCAAGCGCGGATGCCTGCGCATTAAGCCCTGCGAGAATCTCCTGCTTCCTTGATTCCATCTCCCCGCTTGTAATATCCTGCACATACAAATTTGAAAGTATTGCATAGCTTTTATTCATCAAATAGGCAAACTCACTCCAGTCTGCAAGTTTCTTAAGGGTTTTTGCATATGTTTCCGAGCCTTCCCCATATTCCAGCTTAATAAAATCAATAGCGCCTGCATAGCCTTCCATCGTTACTATAGACTCTTTTAAACCCTCAAACCTATCACCATGCCCCCAAAAGAGCCTGTCATTGTAATGGTAGCCTTCATGTATTTCTGTTATTATCTGCCATTCGGGTGAGGAACCGACAAAACCAGGCGTTATGTTGGCGCCCTGGATTGTTTCACCCGGTGAAGAAAAATCAGTCATCACCCTCCTGTACGTATCATAGCCGTTTTCCCTGAAGAACAGCTCTTCATCCGCAAGGTCATCAACAAGCGGGCCCGGGTTTGAATAAAGCATAACCGGCTTTTCAACAAGAGCCCTGTATTCCCTCCTTTCAGGGATTGCAATAAATTCAGGCGCAAGACCAAGCTTGAACTTCGGCGCAACATAGAGCCTGTAAGAAATAGCTGGTGCGCTGGCTTCATGGCTTTGGCTGGCATACTGCCTGTAATTCCCGGTCGCATGCATGCCCAGCACGTCCTGCTCATATTCTTTCACCCTGCCCAGGAGCTGTATTGTTTCTTCCACGCGCGGCGTCAGGTCCTCCTCGCAGGCATAGAAGAGGGTGCCGTGCGATTCTATTGTTTCAACGTTCTCACATTCGAGAGAATGGGTAAATGGGCCCTCTGAATCAGATAATTGCATAAAAGAAGCCGCCAGTAAAACAAGACCTGTTTTTGCAGCCATAAATTATGATATTGTATCCGGATATTTATACCTTTTGCACGTAAGACCAAAGCCGCCTGATTGCTGCCCGTTAATGTATGATACTCCAAAACATTTATATATTACTTTATCTTACCTTTTTCTCTATGAAAGAAAGGGTCACCCTGACAGTGGATTCCGGCATTCTGAAGCAGGTTGACAAAAGGGTAAACGGCAAGACAATAAAGAACAGGAGCCATGCCGTTGAGCTGCTTTTAAGGGAAGCAATAGGCAGCAACAGCCTTCACAAGGGGCTCATACTTGCAGGCGGCAAAGGCACAAGGCTGAAGCCGATTACCGATGAAATACCAAAGCCGCTATTGCCTGTCCACGGAAAGCCGATACTCCAGCACGGCATTGAACTGATGAAGAAGTTCGGGATTACAGAGATAATGCTTTCAATCGGATACAAAGGCGACAAGATAAAGGAATATTTCGGAGACGGCTCAAGGTTTGGCGTAAACATTATGTATGTTGAGGAATCAGAGCCCCTCGGCACAGCAGGGCCGCTGAACCTTGCAAGAAAATACCTGACAGAAACATTCGTGATGTGCAATGCTGACGAACTGAAGGATATAGACCTTTCTGACATGCACATATTCCACAGGGACAAGAATGCGATGGCAACAATCGCGCTGACAACAGTGCCTGACCCTTCAAATTACGGCGTTGCAAAGATGCAGGGCGACAGGATTGTTGAGTTCATAGAAAAGCCGGCCGTGCCCCCTTCAAACCTGATTAATGCCGGGCTTTACATTCTTGAGCCTGAAGTGCTTGACTTTGTGCCGAAGAAGGGGTTTGCAATGATTGAAAAGCAGGTTTTCCCGAAAATAGCATCGCTTGGAAAGCTGTACGGCTACCACTTTGCAGGCCAGTGGATGGACACAGGCACGCTTGACAGGTATGACAAAGCGATTAAAGAGTGGAAAGGGCTGAGCAAGTAGACATTACGATGAAACAAATAATTCTAATCGGCGGCTCTCCAACAGCAGGCAAAAGCTACACAGCCAGAAAGCTTGCAGAGCAGCTTAAATTGCCATGGATATCTACGGATACAATAAGGGACCAGATGAGAAGGATAGTAAGAAAAGAGGATTATCCCGAGCTGTTCCATCATCCTAAAGTCACTTCGGAGGTAGCAGTGGAATTTTTAACCGGCAATACTGCCGAAGAAATTGTAAAGCACCAAAATAAAGAAAGCATAGACGTATGGAAAGGCGTAAAGGCCATTATTGAAACAGATTATGTATGGGAATCATTTATCATAGAGGGAGTGGCTATTTTACCTCATTTTGTTGCTGATTTATCCAAAAAAAACAAGCATGTAAAACCTATTTTTCTTATAAATGAAGATACAGCCCGCATCAGAAAAACAATTTTTACCCGCGGATTATGGGATGATGCAGACAAGTACCCGGACAAAGTAAAAGAAAAAGAGGTTGAATGGGTTATTGCGTTTAATAATTACATTAAAAATGAGGCAAGAAAGTACAAATTGCCTGTTGTAAGCATCGGCAACCACAAACATTATTTAAAGGAAGTGAAAAGGTTAATCAAGTAATTCTATTTCTTCCTGTGCTTGTGGTGCATGAACAACGCAGCGCCGATGATTAATCCGAACAGTATCCCCAAAACCAGTATTGAGACTTTCGCAAACAAAGACTCAGGCTTTTCAACAGGTCCCTCAGGCTGTTCTGTTGCAGCCATCCACGAGACTTCCGGCGCTTTCACCTCTGTCTTGTTCTCGGCAGGTTTGGGTATTTCTTTCTTCTCCTTTACAGAGATTGCAAACACTGAGAACCCGCCGACAGAAGCTGCGTAGTAATGTGAATTATTCTGCTGCATCAGGTATCTTGTGGGCATTTCAACCCATTTGCCTGCATTGAATCTCCAGAGGGCAACATCATCCTTTAAGATGCCATTCTCCAAAAGCCATCCCCTGTCAACTGTGAATGTCACCTCAGCGCTTACAATGTCTTTTGCCTGTATTCCTGTTGTTATTTCCAAATACCTGTAGACTGTATTTCCAACAGAAGAAACAGAAGAAGGCTGCTCTTTCAATGCAGTCACCTGCACGCTCGACTGCTGTATTTCAGATGCAACACCTATCTTGACTGTTTCAACAGGGATTTCCGAATTATGTATTGTGGCTATGGCGGGGGTTGGAGGCGAAAAATTCCGTATTACAACAAACGCAGAGTTTCCCGCTGCAACCGCCCCCCCCCCCCCCCCTCCGCCACCCCCCCC
>DUKS01000056.1:12028-25577 GCA_013329215.1 Nanobdellota archaeon
CCGCTGCAACCGCGCCTCCGCCGCCCCCTCCGCCACCGCCTCCTCCTGAAGCGGTTGTTGTGCAGGCTTCGCAGTCAGCAGAGCAGGAAGAGCAGGTATCGCTGCCGTCGCATACGCTGTTTCCGCAGCAGTTGTTTGATGTGAATGTGCCTGTTGTTGTGTTTGCAGTGCCAACTGAATTATGGGCATATATCTTGTAAGTTACTGTGCCGCATTGTGCAACAGCCCAGGTATAGCTGAAGTTTGCTATCGTAGTGTTAGGCATTGTGATGTTTGTGCTGTTGTGGTCAAGGTAAACCATTAAAGGCTGCCACTGGTCATAGACATAAGCCGTAATTGTTTGGTTATTGCCGTACGCTATTGTTGAAGAAGCCAAAGACACTGATTTTATCCTGACGCCGCTGCTTGTGTCGTTCACTATGAATCCGCCGTCTGTTGAGTTTGAGTTCCCCGCTGTATCCACTGCATATATTGTGAAGTTTATTGTTGCATTATTCAAAGGGGTGTAAGAATAGCTGAAGTTGGAAGTTGTGTTTGACATTGAATAGTTTGCGCCTGAATATGAGAGGTTTGCATAATACATGTGCGAATCGCTTATGTTCACGCTGATGCTTTGCCCGTCACCGAGCTCGATAAGCGCCGTATACGACAAGCCATTGAATAGCGGGCTTGAAGTGTCAATGCTTAATGAATAGTTTGCAGATGCAAAGCCGCACCCCTCCGCGTTGCACGCCCTGCAGTTCCATGTGAAATCGCCTTCAGTCAGGTTGAACTGCCATAAAGTGCTGTTGCTGTTTCCTGTTGCGTTTGCAGTCCTGTTTGCGTGCCACGTGCCGTTGAAATTGCCGTAAAGCGTTATGTTAGAAAGCCCTGCGCCTGATGCAGAGCAATTGAATATCTGGCTCTGGTTGCCTGATACTAAGCCGTTTAACGGCACGTTAAGGCTTACTGATATTGAATTTGCTATTGTAAGATTAACTTTTGCAGAATCGTTTCTTTTGTAATCTGTTGTGTATATGGCAAAGAATGCATAGGTGTCATTTGTGTCGCCTGTAACATTAACCTGCCAGGTTGTGCTGCAGGTTTCTCCCTGGCTGATATGCGCAAGGCATGATGCATTGTGCGGGTTTGGTGTTAAAGAGTAGAACGGCTTTGCGCCCACTGTTGTGGGGATTATTCCTTTTCCGTTTATCGAAGCCAATGCATCAATCCTTGGGAATAATAATTTGCTTGAAGAGTCATAAACCATCTTGCCGTTTGCAGTTATCGCATGCTTCAGCTCTTCAGCAGTCAGGTTCCTTGAGAATTTCAGCTTTGCATACTGCTTTAGTAATAAAGCCAATGCAGCAGCATGCGGCGTGGACATGGAAGTGCCTGAATAAACAGTGTGCGTGCCTGAATAGTTCGTTGCTGTAATCGAAACACCCGGCGCAAGCACGTCAAGTATTCTTCCCCTGTTAAAATCAATGCTGTTCGTATTATCCACTCCGCCAACAGAAGTTGCATTCCCAATGCATGCCGGTGTTGAAATGCCGTCTGTGAAATCATCATTACCTGCAGCTATGAATACAGATATACCTGCCGCAACAGCCGCATCTATCGAAGCCCTTTCAGCCGCAGCAGGGCAGTGGAACTCGTGCTTCTCATTCAGCAGGCCAAGCGACATGGAGATTGCAGTTATATTCAGGCTTGCCGCATTTGAAACGCACCAGTCAATGCCGGCTATGACATTTGAGCTGCTGCCCGAACCTACGCTGTTCAATACTTTTATTGAAACGATTTTTGCGGAGGGCGCAACACCTCGATAAGTTGAATCCTGCGAAGCGGCAATACCCGCAACATGGCTTCCATGGCCGTTGTCATCATAAGGATCACTGTTGGTGTTTACATAGTCATACCCTCCGACCACTTTGGGGCAGCTTCCGCCGTTTATATTTGAAGTTCTTGCACAGCTTCCAAAGTCAGGGTGCGAGTAATTAATTCCCGTATCAATAATGCATACTGTCTCGTCACTGCCTGTAATATTAACGCCATTAACCTGCCTTGCCCATACATCGTCAGCATTTATCTGGGGGATGCTTGTTGTTAAGAAAGCATGTACAGGCGAATCATAATATACAGCCTCAACATTCGGATTGTTCTCAAGCAAAGCCAAGGACCCCTTTGTTACAGAGCCGGAAAACCCGCCGAATGTGGCATATTCATGCCTTTTTTCAAAGCCCTTGCTTGACAATTCAGACAAGGCAGAATAGCTTAAAGCAGCATTCTTTTTGGCACCGTTCCCTGCTTTTTGTTTCATGATGACAATAACATCAACTTTTTCATTGCTTTCAAGCATTGCATTTATGCCTGCGCCCGCTTTGGTTTGCTTTGCTCCATGCTCGCTCTTGATTTCCGGGTCTAAAGTGGCAGTCACATTATAGCAGTCTGCAGAAAGGCACTGCAATGATGTTGTAAACTCAAAAACATTATTCCGGGTTACATTGGTAGCAGAAATATGGCTCACCAAAGAAGCTATCAGCCGGCCCTGTTCAAGGATGCTTACCTGGTAAGAGCCCCCCGCATCATTGTCAAATTCGCTTATGTTAACATAATAAGTTCCGTTTGCGGTCGAATCAAACACAATCCTTGAGCTGCACTGCACGCAACTGCCATCCCTTACTTCAATATCATCATTCGTATCAAGCAAAGTAGTACCGTCAGTACTGTACAAGTTCAATACTGTATCTGTTATATCCGGATCGCTCAGGTTATGCGTCTCTATCACATACTGCACTCCTGCAACTGCTGTAAAATTCACATAATCCACATCGCCTGCAGTGTCAAACGTATGCGCCTGCCTGCTGCCATTGGTTGAAATAGTAGTCGCATTCTGCCATACATTGTCAGGCTCGTATTCGTTAAGTGCAAATATAAATGGCAATAACAAAATTGCCAAAAATATAGCCCCAAAAGCCCCAGATATCCACCTCTTCATTGAGGATAGAATGCATTCTGTGGTTTATATAAATTTGCCTGCATCAGAATGAAACCGCAATAGCTGCAATATCATCATATTGCTTGGACCGGGTATATTTCCAGCATTTTGGGTCAGATGCTTCAAGGCTGCGCACATAGTCTTTAACGCCCTGCAGCCCTTTATCTAAGAAAATGTCCACAAATTTTCCGAAATCATCAGGGGCTTCCGGGTTTTCTTTGGGCAAAATCCTTGACCACGCTCCGCTTCGATTCTGGCGCGAACACCTAATAGTCGTTCGGCAACATTTCATAAAGCCGCTGAAAAGCTTTATAGAGAACTTTGAATAACCCTGTTTGCGATACAGCCAATGCCCCTAAATGCAAAATAAAGGCTTATCAAAATACTCGAGAATCGCAGATTCTCGGCACACCGAAAATATATGATTTTCGATTGTGCTCTAAGAGACTTTTGACAAATATTCCATAGGTTAATCAAAAGTTCCCATATAAATTTGCCTAGCACGTCAGGCGCAAGGCAGCCACAACGCCGGGGGCTTTCATGGAATTAAAAGTAGAAACAGCGTCTTTTGTCTTCTGCACAATGAGCTTTATGTTATTCTTGGAACAAATATATTCAACAGAAGAATCCAGCTTTGCGCAGCCTTCAAAGCCAATGCCGATAATCAAGGTTTTAGGATTCTCCTTCATCGCCTGTTTCAAATCGCTTGCCTTCAGCAAAAGCCCTGCCTCTTTCTGCCAATTCTTAATTATTTTAGTGGGAGTGAGAATCAAGTCAGTTGTATACTCCTCGCCTTCAATAGTGATTCTACCGAATTTATAGCTGTCAATCATAGTACAATAGAAGTATATTATCTCTTATAATTCTTTCCATTCACGCCACGCCTCTGTTTCAGCATTAAAATCAAAATAATCTGAAAGCCACAAAGTTATATCCCGAAGGCCATCGTCAGCCTGCTGCCTTTGCGCTTCTGTCATCACGCCCCTTCCAAACGAGCCCATTGAAGGCAGGTAAACAGAATCAACCATATTGTCACAGCCGTCATCAGTAAGCGTTGCTTCCATGTCCTCATCCTCATTAAGATAATAGGATTCTATACTTTCGCATTCGCCTGTTGCATCAACATGCATTGACCAGCTCCGGCTCACTGTTTCATACCCTTCTTCAAGCGTATAAACAGAAAGCCTTAATGATGAAGCAGTCCTTTCAACAGCAGCATAGGTATTATCCTGCAAGGGGCGCACTTCGCTGTACTCAGCATTAAACGGCACATTGTGCACACAGCCAGCCAATGCCAATGCAACAAGCCCTGGAAATATCCTTACCATGTTTAAGCAAAATGCCTCTTTAGCTTGCCTGCCATTGCAGGGGTGGGCTCATGCTCAACTTTAGAAAACCGCTGCTCGATATCAAGAATCTTGTTTACTTTTTTCTCAGTATCTTCTATTCCTTTTGTGATTTTCCCTATTTTGTAAGCAATCCCCAAAATTGTGGCCACACCGCCAAAATAAGGCACCATTTCAACCCATACAGGGCTATGTATTATACCCAGCGATTTTAAGAGCGCCCAGGCAAGTATGGCTATAGCTCCGATTATAACAAGCGAATCCCAAAATTTTATCCGTATTTTTGGCATACGCTAATAGAATCGCTGCAACTTTATAAGCATTTCTGAAAAAAATCATGCATTTTTTCGGAGAATCCGGAAGATTAAGATTTTTCCTTATACCTTCCCCTTTCCTCAACTTTCTTTAGCCGCTTCTCAATTGCTGAGAAATCCTTTATCTCCGCCTTGTATCCTTCCATCACAGCGTCAAAGCTCTCCTCAAACTGCTGATGATGCCTGCTTGCCAGAGCTTGCTTCAATAAATGCAAATCAACAGCCTTGTCCTCCACTTTTGAAGATATAAACCCAAGCCCGAAGTCAATAAAATAAACCTTCTCCCTGACAATCATGTTTGAAGTTGTCAAATCCCCGTGAATGATATTAAGATTGTGCAGCTTTGCAACCTTCCGACCAACCCTTTTGAACACGTCCCGCCTTTCAGAAGCAGCCATTGTATCAACCAGGTCGCGAAGCTTCTTTCCTTCAATGAATTCCATCTCAATAACCATGGCTTTGTCGCAGCTTTTCAAAAGCTTAGGCACAGGCACTTCCTTAGCAGCCCTCTCAAGCAATTTAGTCTCCTGCCTTGTAGTTTTCTGCCTTATTCTTTTGTCAATCTCAGGATGGCGGTAAAGTTTCTTAATGCGCTCCTTCACAATCTTATTGTCTTCCAGCCAGATGATTGCTTCTGCGCCCCGGGCTATCTTTTGTTTCGTCATTTTGTATCCCCGGCATATTTAAAGAAAGCATCCAGTTTCTTCTTAATTTTTGTGTCTGATATAAAATTTACAGGCCGCATCTCTGCTCCGCCTGCATATTTCTCAATAGCATCACCAAAGTATTCTTGTATTGTCTGCTCGTAATCCTGCTCAAACCACTGTTCAACTTCGTCAAAAGAGGACTTCTTAAGATTCTCATTTAATTCTTTCAATGCTGCATTAAGCCGATAAGCAAAAATGGTCTGGTGTTCTTTTGTATGCGGGTTAATATGCGTTCCCAGCTTATGAAGGTAAGTCTGCGATAAACTTCCTAAAGGCACCCCTGTTTCTTCGCTAATCTCTCTCAATGCAGTATCTTCAATTTTCTCATTATCAAAATGGCTGTTTGCAAAAATCGCCCTTCTCTGCCCTGCAATGCTCGCCAAGTCAATTTTTCCCGGCGCCCACTTCTTTTTGCTGCTTCTCCTGTGAAGGAAGAGGTTGTTAGCAGGGCTGAACAACAACACAATGACAGAATCATTCGAAAAAAAGCTCCTGAATTGGTTAAGAAATACCTTATTTTTGCCGTGAACAAAAAGAGGCTCGTCGTAACGCTTTTCTCCGGTTTCATCCAAATATCCAATTTTTCCATCTTTAATGTCTTCCGCCTTGAAGTTTTCAGGCAGCAAGATTGGTGTTTTTATCCCTTGGATGCATTGCTCCTTAAATTTTTGCATTCTTCAGAATCTCCTTTGCCTTATCAACAAACAGCACTGCCTTGATCCTCAACTCTTCAACAAGATGCTTGTCAAACAAATACTTGCTTGAATATGTAGCCTCTTCCCTTTTGTTTTTGGACTGGACATAAAATACCAGGTCATTGTAATCAATAAAAAGCCTGTTAATCATTTCAATATCTTCTCCGCTAATGCCTTTCTCGTAATATTCCCTTATCAAAAGGCAAAGCGTGGCATCATGATTTTTTGAATAAAATCCTTTTGCTGTCAGCAATGCCAACGCTGCCTGATACATGGTATAATAGCATCCCGTAATGCACCAGTCAAAATATCCTAACTTAAGATTATCCCTTATGAATCTTAAATTATTTTCCGCCTTTGCTATCCTGCCCTTTATCTCGGCAGTATCTTTTGGCTGTCTCCTGATGGCCTCATTCTTTTCATATTCCCCTATCTTGCCGAATACTATCTCGGGGGAACCTATCAATTTATTTAAATCATTAAGCTTCATTATAAACAGCCTCGTAATACATTATGTGGTTTGTTAATGGATATCCTGTATTTAAAGCTGATTGTATGACATAATCTTCTTTTAGCTTTAATTCTTTAAGAAAATCCTTATAAGCTATTTGAAGGGGGCTTATTCTTATTGCTGTCTGTGCTTCCGCCTGCTTTTCAGCCTCTTCTGTTTTAATCCTGCGGTTAACAATCAGCAGCAAGTCCAAATCAGAGTCTTTCGTGTATATCCCTTTCGCAGTAGAGCCGAAAAGCAAAACAAATACAGGCTGCTCAGGGAGCACATTGAGAAAATAGCTGATTGCATTCCGCCTTATGCCCGGAAGCCTGTTCAGCCTCTCCACGTCAAGCACAGAGAGCAAAACAAACACATTATTGCCCTTTTTCAGGGAATATTTCTTCAGGTTGCCGTCTTTCTCAGACGAGAGTATGCCTCCTTTTGCCATCTGCTCCAAAAAGCGCGAGGCGCTGTTCTCATTCAGCCCTGCTTTTCTTGCAATGTCCCTAAGGTGAATCCTTGCGTTCTTTTCATTGTAAAATAGCCGCAGTATTGTCCAAACGCCTGATTTTGTTATTGTTTCCATTTTTTAAACAACTGTTTAAGTTATTTAAACATTTATAAGCTTTGTGGTGCAGTGCCAAAAATTCATCTTTAGAGCAAAAAATACATCCCTCTTTATTCCCCGACAAGCCCGCCTTTACTCGTCCAGCTCGGCGTAATAAATCCCTTTCGTGTGCTGGCCGTAATACATAAGCCATTTGCTGTTAATCTTCATTAATGACGGGTCGCCCGGTGGATTTGGATAGAATTTCATGTTAGTGTCTTCTGCTGTTGAATAGTCAAACTCTACTTCTGAGAATTTAGTCCCGTCAAAAGAAGAATGATATACGCCGCTGTATGACCAGAAATAAAGCCTTGCGCCGTCATCCCACTGCACAAGCTCGCATCCGTCAAGCAATCCGCTGAACTCCTCATTCCTGCTGTCCAAAGCAATTCCTTTTTTTTCAAATGAAAGCCCGTCAGAAGATGTTGCCCACAAAAACAACTGAGTATTCTGATTAGGAACTTCTGCAGGATATTTCTCATTTATGTCTCCCCTGTAAACCATAACATATACACTGCCTGTCTTCATTACAGTCGGAGCCGCTACATTGTCAAGAGCCATGCCTGCATTATTTGCAGTATCCATTCTTGTGCCTGATTCTTCCTGCCATGACAAGCCGTCAGAAGACAATGCGCTTTTTATAGCGCCTGCATTCTGATAATATATCCTGTATTTGCCGTCATCCAGCTTTATCACTGAAGGGAATGTTGCCCACTTCATTCTTTCGCCTGATTCCCGCCCCCATGTTTTTCCGTCAGTTGAAACAGCGGAATAAATCTGTCCCTTGAAATTGGGAACTTCCGGCTCTGCACTGTAATACATCCTGTATTTTCCTGGTTCTACCTGCACGATTTCAGCATCAGCGTATTGCCCTGGTATCGCAATCCCCCCATATTTCCAGGGCATAACAGGCGCCTCTTTTACAGCAGGCCCGCGGCTCTGCATAGGAGGCGGAACGCCCTCAGGCAGGACAGGCTCCTGCGGCGGCGGCAGGAGCGCGTCTTCAGCAGGCGGCGGAGGCATTTGCTCTTGAGGAGCCGGAGGCATTTCTTTAGGAGCGCATCCTGCTATTAACAAAAGCACTGCCAGTATTCCGAGAATATATTTTAGCATTGTAATCCCCTTTTGCATAAGATTTTGTAGAAGAATATGTTAATAAAAGTTGCTCACGCCAGCTTCAGGCCGTTCGGCACTTTACTTTCAGGCTGCGCAAGAACGACATCGCCATTTTCCAAAACAAATCCGGTTGTCAGGACTTCGGAAGTGAAATTGGCTATCTGCTTTGGCGGGAAATTTGTCACGCATATTACCTGCTTTCCAAGCAAGCCCTCTTTTTTGTATAGCTTAGTAATCTGTGCGCTGGACTTTTTAATCCCGAACTCACCGAAATCAATCAAAAGCTTGTATGCAGGCTTTTTAGCTTCAGGGAAATCATTTATTTCTATTATCGTGCCAACACGCAGTTCCACTTTCTCAAACTCATTCCAGGTTATCTGCGCCATGCAGGGAAGTAAAGAAGGGGAGATTTATTAGCCTTGCACTTTTGCATCATTTTATCTGGCAGCGGTACTGAAAAGGCGCATTAGGCTGGCTTGGATTCGTGTAAGTAACCCGGGCTGTTTCACTGCTGCCGCCTTCAACTGTCTTGCACACAACCTCATCATGGACATCCCTATCATCAACAAAAGTAGAAACATCAACGCACTTCTGGCCTTCGCCGGTTCCGCTATTAATAAAAGTAAGGTCGCAATACACATTCAGGGCATAATGCTGGCAGTTGTCCGGAGTTCCGGTGTCGCATACCCATTCAGCGTTATATACATGGCGCACCTCAATCAAGGAAATGGAAACCTCACTTGTGCTTATCCCCACATCACCGGGGGTTTTTATATCCTTGGCTTTCCATTCATCTTCAATAACTGTTATATATTTATCATTCTTATGCTCTCCATACTCCTTGTTTCCCTCATCACGAGCATCCTTAAACGAAGAGCCTATCATGGTGGTTTCGACCGGATTAATGTGTTCGCTGTCATAGTAAGCCGCATACATATGCCCGGGATGCGTGATTAAGGCTGTTTTAATCCCGACTGATTCCAATAATGCCGCATATAATGTTGAAAGGTCATCACAATCGCCTTTTTTTGTCTTGAGCACATCTGCCGGATATTGGCGGTATTCAAGAGTTGGATCGGAAATATATTCTATACCAAGCCCACCTAACATGTCCCAAATCTGCCTGGCTGCCTGATCAATCCCTTCATCATCTCTCGTAGAAAAGCTTCCTGCTGCAGAAACCGTCTGCCTCACCACGCTTTCCAGCGGGGTGACAAACTGTGATACAGAAGAATAATCTGCCCAATTGCTTCTGCCTGCTATCTCCAGTGGTATGCTCTTTGTCGAAGTATACCTTTTCCCATGCTCATCCTCAAAAGACGCGACCACAACAATAAGGGCATTTATATTGTCTTTTATTGTAAGGATGTTTTCCGTGGGCGTAGGGTACCAGTCATATCCCTTGGATTCTCCCGGGCCCATATCGCCAAGCCCCTCGCTTTGTTCAGCTGTGTAATTCCCAATTTTCAGGGACACTGCCACTTTTTTGGCAATGTTAGGGGCATTATTGGTAATGTTCATGGAAACCAAAGGTCTCTTTTTGCCCTCATCGTCAATCAGCCCGCGGTTGGAATATATGGTGCTTGCTGAAACCCCGGTAATAACAGAGTTAACATTGATGTCCAGCCCCGGAGTAAGGAACTGGCACTCGTTTTTTTCCTTGTTGCATTCGTATCCCGGATTGCAGCCGCAGTCAAGGCAGCACTTTTCCTTGCTTTCTCCCTTTGCATCGCAGAAATTATCGCCGCACCTCATGGCATAGCAGCCTTTCTCATCACTGCCCGGCCGGTAAGGCCCGCAGACCTGGTTAATGTCGCAAGTGCAATCCCCTGAATTATCGCAGTTTTCAAGCGATTGCGGCTGGCAAATCCTGTCAAGGCAGGAATCAGCATCACAATCCTTGCAGCCTGAAATGCATTCTTTTGCAGTGCAGTAAAAATCCCCGCACACTTTGAAAACCCCTGTTGCCCAGAGAACAAAGAGAACCAGGACAATAACAATTGCCACTGAAATCAAAAAGTATTTTTGAATATATTTCGCATAATTCTTGTAATCTTTTTCAGAAGGCTTTTCCATTATAACTTAACACGGAGAGGGTGTTTAAATAATTTCCTACAACTGCAATTATCTCTTTCCTTATTGCTTCTTCCTGAATACCGGCTTTTCCAAACTCTTCCTGTTCTTGAAATAGCGCCTTATGCCCCAGATTCCAAAGCCAACAACTAAGAATGGAAGCAAATAAGAAGCAAGCCTGAGCAGGGCGCTGGTGCCATTTAGAATATTTGCCGCAAGCTCTGATGCGCCTACAAATTCAACATTAAAGAAGCTCGGCTCTTTCTCGCTAAGGTAAAACCCTATTGTATAATAATCCACTTTTTTGCCTGCTTCCTTCAATGCCTTTTCCATGTATTCTATTGTCCTTTCCTGGTAAAACATCCTGTCGCTTAAATCTATCTTGTCTTCTGTGTCGTTTATTTCAGCATACAATGCCCTGTATCTCTCCAGCCTTTCCTTTTCAGCCTTAAGCTCAACGTCCAGGTCAGTATATTGGTCTGTAATGTCATCTGCAGACTCGCTGAAGCTTTGCAGTTTGGGGATTTCCTTTAGCTTTGCCACCAGGGAATCATATTTGCCTGATTCAACCTTGATTGTATAGCTGCCTGTATAATACCCCGCATCCCCGCTTTTGTGCAGCTGGACATCCTCATTCAGGATAAACGCGTCAAGTGAAGAAATATCGTCCTTTGCCTTTGATTCTGTTTCCTTAAACTTTCCTGTGTCAACCTCTGTGTCTATGCTGGCTGTTTTTGTTATTTTCCGCTCTGCAACCGCATTCTGTTCTGCACCATCGGCCCCTTCCCCTACAATAGCCCTTGCTGGAGCTGGGGCTTCTGATTCATATCCAGAGTCATAAAGCGGCTCGGGCATTCCGCCGCCGTAACCAATGCTGCTCTTTGCAAATCCGTCCGTTTCTTCCACCGGGCTGTACATGGAAGGCGCAAATGAAACTACAATATATACCAGAATAATGCCTAGGATTATAGACCAAATCCAGTGAGTTTTAATCCACTCTTTTAATCCCATCTTGAATTATATGCACTTACAGATATATAAATACTTCTATACTCTTTCCGATACGCAGTTTCATGCGAGAAAGAGAAATTATTTAAACAACGAAACTAATGGAATATCATGCAAAAGAGGCTGCTTGTTTTTGGGCTGGTTCTGATAGCATTAATCGCCTGCTTTATCGGGGTTGCCTATGCAATGCAGTGCCCTGCAGGAAGCCATACGCTTTCCGGAGGGACAGAAGCGTCAGACAGGGCATACTGCATTCCTGATGTCGGCGCATCCGGGCCTGTGGGCGCGCCTGCAACAACAGGTACACTTCCAACTTCAGGGACATATGATGAGTTGTATGGAGCATGGGAAAGATACTGCAGATGGGGAACAACAGGAATAACAGATGCCCAATGCGAACAGCTGCAAGAAGCTGCAAACAGAGCATACGACGCTGAACATCCCACTACAGAAACTCCAACTAAGACTCCTACTGAAACGTCTGAAGAGACTACAGAGCTGGAAGAGCCTTATAAAAGCATGACTTTAGATGAATTAGAAGCTGAAAAGCAGAAAAATGAGGATGAGCAGGCCCAGTGCAATGAAGAGAGGTCTTCCTGCTTTAGCGAATGCGGAAATACAAACGATTGCACACAGCAATGCCTGAGCGACTTAACTGCCTGCAGTGACCCTTGTTGGACTACCCGTGACACCTGCTTTAGAAATTGCTTCCGCTGCCCTGAATGTGATACAAACCAGGAGGCTTGCACTGCGGCTTGCAGCGATATATCTGACAGTTGTTATGATGACTGCTATGCAGCGAGCGAGTCTTGTGATGATAGTTGCGGCGACTGCAGCAGTTTTACTGACAAAGCTGAAGCTATAGAAAGGGCAATTGCACAAAAAGAAAATGAAAGATATGCTGAACCGCCTGTAGAATTACCAGAGGTGCCAACAATTCCTGAAGCACCGGAGACACCTGAAACCGGAATAGAAACAACTTCTGAAACGCCAACTGAAGAAGTGCAGGATTTTGATTCACTTCTGGAAGATGCAAAGGAGAAGCTGGATAATGCAAAAGATGTAAACCAATTGAACCTTATGCTCCTTAATGCACTTTCTTCAGTTAATACAGGGAAGATGACTGATTGGCAGCTTGAAGATTATATCCGCGGCCTGCAGCCCATGGTATTAAATGCATTGCTAAGTATGCGCGACCCCATCGACGCGATGAAAGCAACATGGTACATTGGGGCATTGAATAAAGCAATGGAAACAGAGAAGCAGCGGGGCAACAATGAGGCCTTAACCAGGCTGCAGAAAGATTATTATGGCACAGTGGAAGCCGCTGCAAATGCTTTTGAAGCACAGAAAATAAAAACTGGAACGCTTGACAGGGAAGAGCTGGCGGGCCTGGCAGCGATGGCAAAAGGGCTCAACCTGGCTGTTGCAGAATACAAGCAGAACAGTGAGCCGGAAAAGGCAACCAAAGCGCAGGATACAATTTCCAAAATCAAAGCATCTTTCGACAAGAATAAGGAAGAGTCACAGTTCATAGCAAAGCAAATGCTTGACACCGAGACAATCGCGGCATTCAATCTCCAAAATGAGATTGGTGATTTTGAGGCAAGGCAAGCTGCTGCAAGCCAGGAAGGATACGATACAAAGATCGGCAAGGCAACAGAATCATACATAAATATGCTTGAAAGCAGGGACAAGATGTTCCAGTCAAAAGACTCTGATGAGATTGCGCAGCTGCAAAAACAAGTTCATGATTCCAAGATAGAAGCAATAAGCCAGTTTCAAAGCATCCTCGAATCTGACAAGTATGACTCAAGGGCAAACTTTGCGCTTGGCACTATATACAGGAAAGAAGGGGATTCAGAGACAGCAAGGGTGCTTTACGGAAGGGCATTGCTCGGGCTGAAAGGCACAAAAGATTTTGACAGGATGTCCGCTGGCATCAAGAATGAGGCTTTAAGGCACCAGGTATTGGCAGATTTAGGGGTAACTGTGCAGCCGGCATCTTCAACTTCACTTTTCATGAAAAGGCTTGGCAATGAAGGCTCAGGCCTTGTCGGCAATGTGGATGCAAAGATGCGGGACATGTACAGGAACGCCGAGCTCTGGGGCAGGAGTTTTGCATGGTCAGGCAAGATTGAGCCAAGCAGGGACAAGACCGGCGAGGTAATATTCAGCGCAAGCCAAGAAAAGGCAAAAGAGGCCGTATATGG
>DUKS01000006.1:0-18435 GCA_013329215.1 Nanobdellota archaeon
CATTCAGAACATTGCTTATTTTATTCAGCGTATATTAGCACTTCTGTCAAATTTAAAATCTTAATATCTCCAATAGAAGTAAGAGGTTTATAAGCTAAAGAAAGCCCACAGGCACGAAATAAACATTCATCCGATTTTCCATCACCAACAGCTATACTTTCTTCAGGTTTAACGTTTAACTTTTTCATAATTTCTTTAGCTGCATCAGCTTTGCAGATAATCTTATCGCAGCATTTTGAATTATATCTTGTTTTTGCAATAACTTCTCCAGTATATTTTCCATGTTTATCAGTTACGAGAATAGGACAAATAATATTGCTTCTGTCTATTCCTAGTTCATCAGCAAAATAGTGGATTATTGGAGAGAAAGCAACAGAAATAATGCCTACGCCATATTGTCTCTTTTTAAGTCTGTCAATAACCCCTTTCGCTGTTCTTCTTAAATTTATCTTCTTACATGCCTTGTCAAAATCGGCTTTAGTTCTACCTTTAATGAGACTTGCAAGTTCTAATGTGATATTGTAATCTTTTATTTTTCCATTTTTATAATCTACTCTCAACTTTTGAAGTTCTTTTTGAATTCCAAATTCTTTAGCAACTACTTCAATACTGCTTTCTCTTATGAGAGTTTTATCAAAGTCAAACAACACTATTTTGTGTTTATTAGCTATAATTCCAAGTTCAGATAATATAGTCTTAATAACTTGTTCTGACATGATTGTTAAATTTTCTATAGGTTGCTTTTTATGCTTCAGTTTTCCTATATCCACTTCGGATATCCGCACCCCTTTTTTCACTAATTGAAGCAATATTTGTATATCAACGCCCCATTTGTCATCAATTCTTAACTCCCCAAGCAAATCTCTTTTAATTGCAAATTGACCGCTTAGTGGCTGGTTAAATTTTATGGATGGAAAAATTACACTAAACAATGGTTTTACTACAAGCTCCGTAACTCTGCCTCTTGCTCTTATAAACGAAGTTTTAACAAAATCAGCCTCATCATTTTCAAGTGGTTGAAGAATTGATGCAATCTTTTTTGGCGAGATTGAGTATAAATCCGCATCAAGAAATAGAATAACATCTCCCGAAGAATGTGACACTCCAGTTTTAATAGCCGCTCCTTTCCCTTTATTTTGAGCGTGTTTAATCACTTTAACTTCTTCTGATTTTGCATTTTTATAAGTATTGTCAGTAGAACCATCATCAACAACTATAATTTCATTTATTACTTTAATCTTCTTTACATTTTTGATTACTTTGATAATTGTCGACTCTTCATTGAATGCTGGAATAATGCAACTTATCTTCATACAATAGATTAAAACCTAATCTTATATAAATGTAGCGCTTCTTCTTGGAAGACTGTAAGTTTGTCCACATTTGCTATTATACTTTTTATTCGCTTTTGTACTTGTTTTGGAAAAAGTAGAATCTCTGTTTCTAACTTTTCAAGTATGCCTTTAGTCTCGGTTTTATCTTTTCTTATCAGATATTTATATGGATGTTTTCGCCTATTTTTCTTTAAACTTTTTCTGAACTCATAGAACTCAAAAAGAAGCCTCATCTCATAATCAGGGATTATTTTTGTTTCTTCTTCATAACATCCGCATCCCTTTAACATTTCTTTTCTATCAGTTAATTTATTTATTTAATGCGAACACCTTCAGCTTTTCAACTTCGCTTTTTTTCATTACTGCAACAGCCGCTTTCCTGAATGCATTTGAACCGACATCCCACTCTTTTGTCTGCATTTCGACAATCCCTGTTTCGGGGTTTACTGTGATTATCGGTTTCCCGCCTGCTGTTATGGCTATTGTATCATTTTGCACATTGACTGCCGAAGCAGGCACGTTTTCGTTGTTTATGTAAAGCATGTCATTCCCTGCGCCGCGCCACTGTATCCAGGCCCTTGGCGTGGCTGAAGGCGCGTTTATTGCAAGCGTGCAGCTGTTTTTAATCCCCACACAGGATTTTCCGCCTTTGGTTTCAGCTTTTATTCCTGTATCCTCGTATATGTATTTAACAGTCCTTTTTGATGAGGGCACCGCTGCATTCTTAAGCACGTCAGGCACTGCCGGCGCAATGCCTATGCTTGCAATGTCCGCCTGCATGTTCAGCAATCCCCTCTCTTTGACGTAGGCGCTCAGCTTTGAAGCGGCCTGCTGCCCTATTCCCAGCATTGCAGTGCTTTTCCCAACAGGGGCAACCAATGACCCCTGCTCTGAAAGCATTCCCGAAAGAAGCGCGCCGGCGTTTCCGGCGATGCGCGCTGTTGTTACAGCTTCCTCTGCGGCTGATGTCACAGAGCCGCCGTTGAGATAATATGACTCGCCAGGGAGCATGAACTGCATTTCTTCATCTTCTTTGCATGTTGCTGAATTAAACGCGCACACATAGCCTTCGCCCAATCCGTATTTTTCTGCAACTTCCGCAACATTGCCGTTCATCAGCCCCCTTATTTCTGTGAACGAGAAACCGGTTCCGGATGCATATATTGTGCCGTCGCAGAAGTCTATTGCATCTGTACTCCTTTCCCCGCACCTTGTCAGTGCAACTTCGGAGCTTTCTGTGCGCACTCTTGCCCCGCCGTCCCTGCTCATGAACGCAATATCTGAATCCTGCCCGACTCTTATCCTGCTGTGGTCTGTATAATAAACAATCCCTTTTGCGACAATCAGCCTCTCTGACGCAGTATGCAGCCTGAAGTTGCCTGTAATCCTGTACTTATACCCTGAATCCGAAGCTCCGGGTTCAATGTTTACAGTTCCCGGGCCGTCAGGGATAACAACGCCGTCTGATACCCATTGGCCGCTGCTGAACCCGAATATTTCAAACGATTCTTCGGTATAGTCAAAGCCAAACTTTATTTCACCATCCTTATACAATACTGTTGCCCCC
Source organism: Nanobdellota archaeon (assembly GCA_013329215.1). Taxonomy (GTDB): domain Archaea; phylum Nanobdellota; class Nanobdellia; order SCGC-AAA011-G17; family GW2011-AR17; genus UBA9640; species UBA9640 sp9640u. The sequence continues at coordinate 2,902 of DUKS01000006.1, forward strand.
TTCGGCAGCTTGTATTTCTTGCCTCCCACTATATATTCTGTAGGCTCTTTTGCAACCATGAACTGGGCTTCCTCAAGATTGCCTTCCCTGCCTATTATGAATGTGCCGCTGTTTATGCTCTTCCCTTCCGGGCCTTTCTTTATCTTTGCAGGGACAAGGTTTTTGAAAACAGACGCGCCTATCTTTATTGCGCACACCGCGGGGGTGTCCATTCCTTCGCCTGAATCCTTTGTTTTTATGAAGATTTTCTCCCCTTTCTTTGATATGAAGCATTCTGTGTTCGCTACTATTGTGCCCGGTGCAACTCCTGCAATCAGGCTGAGGTCTGTCTGCTGCTGTGTTTTGCAGTTGTAAATGTCGCCGTATGTGCCGTCAAGGTTAAACCCGATTATGCATCTGCCCCTTTTCCTGTTTGCCGGAAGGATGTCAGTGAGCGTTGTCTGCTCCTGCGCAACAGCCATGCCTGTGCCTTCAGGCGCGGCCTCTTCTTCGCTGCCTGCGCTTTCAGCTTCGCCCCCAAATGAGCTGCCCTCATCCATTAAAAGCGTGTCAAGGTAGCCTTTTGTCATGTAGACAGCTGAAATCTTGGAGCCTATCTCTGGTGAAAGCTGCTGCATCACGTTGCCAATTGCATAGTTCTGCGCAGTGCCCCAAAAATCCCTTGTTGTGCCTGCTATCTGCCCGTATGTCCCCATTCCCTGCGTGTACGCATTGCACGTTGCAGGGCTCTGCTGGCAAAGCTGCTGCTGCATCATGTTTGTTGCAAACCCGGAGGGGTCGTCAAAATAGTTTGTTGCGCTGCTAAGCTGGCCGAACAATCCTTTCATTTCATTGTATTTCGCGCACAGGTCTCCTGCACTCTTGCACAGCTCTGTTGACATGAAGGTTTCAGCTGCAGCCTGCGGGTATTGTATCATGTTGTATGCATCAAGAATTTTCTGCCCTTCATTGCTTTGCGCAGTAAGCTGTGAAACCTGCTGCCTGCCTGTTGTGTACACGAGGTCGCTTATGCCTGCATGCGCGACAGCTGCAAGTATAATAAACAGCACTGAAACTGCAATTATTGTTTTTGTCCTTTTAGTAGCCATTTGCAAACACGAACTCGTATGCCGCGCCTTTTGCGGCAGTGTCTTTTATGTCAAACACGTATGTTGTAATCATGTTGTCAACTTCTATCATGAAGCTGTTTCTTTCGCCTGCGTCAATCAGGCAGCTCAGGCAGACTTCTTTCGGCTTTTCAACCTGCACTGCCATAAACCCGGTTATCTCATCCATTATCTTACCCAGCCTTACAGGCGCGGTTGCCCTCATAACTTCTACCCTTGAGCTTGTGTCTCCCCTCTTGAATGTTATCGGCCATTCAACTTCCGCATCGACCGTGTTTTCGCGTATGTAAACATTAACATCTTTCAGCGTGCCCGGAACAACTGCCACATCTGCCGGGATTCTGGCGCATTGCAATGCATTTGCCTTGACATAAGCCGCGAGGTCTTCAGCAATCTGGTCCCGCTTTGGCAGGAGGAGCTGTTCATCATAGTACAGGTAAGTTACTCCAAGCCCCGCATAGTCATACTTCTTTAAGCCGGCATTGTCCATGTAACCGCCTTTCAGCCCTATCTCAGTGACGCCGCCCAGAAGCACCGCATCAAGGCATGACTCTATTGCCTGCCCGCTGTCCGCGAACTCAGGCAGCAGTGATGTGATGTCTTTTGCCTCGCCAAGCGCTGCGCCCCTTCCGCCGAGGTTTGAATAAAGCAGGAACACTGCAAGCGACACAACTATCAGCAACCCGAGAATAACGAATATGGTGACCTGGCCTTGTTTCATAAATGTATTCTAATAAAGCTATGTATATAAAGATTGCTTATGGCATGCTAATAGTAAGTGGTTATTAGTAATTAGTAGGCGGCTGGTGGTTATTAGTAAGCGGCTTGTGGATGGGGGGCAGTAGGCAGAGGCTAACGGCTAAGTGCTAAAGGCTACGTGTTAAGAAAGCCGGCCTCCGGCATGAAGTAACTGATTTAACGCATTAGGCAAATTTTAATTTATTATATAGTGCATGTACCTTTAAATCGCTGTCCTGCTGTTAATGTGCAATGTCCTGTTATACATAAGTCCGCCCTGCGAATATCACATTCTCCCCCTGTTGGTATTTTACATCTCTTTTCATAACAGGTTCGTCCATAAGGGCATGCAGTATCGGTAAGGCATGAGCATCTATAATTGCCTGCTGACCATGCTTCGCAAATTGTGCCTTCTAAGCATCTATCTACATCTGGTGCGCAATTTTCACCATATGCGATGTTACCGCAACTATGCCAACTATTCTTAAAATTATCCCATACAAAAGGGCACATCCCGGCATAATCTTGCGCAAGTTCACATGAACTTGGGCAATCAACCGTACAATAATGAGATAGTGTTTCACTAAAGGAATGTAAAAATTCATGTATAAGATTGGATGCAATAAAATTTAAACGTTGTCTGGCATATTCCTCATTTTCGAAATCTGTATTATTGCACATATAGTAACCATTATGAATTATACAGGGGGTTCCTGGGCTATTTATACATTCTCCATCAATTGAAACTGCACTTATGTGGTTGCCATCATAGCCATTGCTTGAATCAAGATTAGAATCATAACCACAGGAAGCATACATATGATCCCAATCGTGCACACCGCCATAAATATACGAATTGCCTAGAGCAGGAGATTGAAAATTATTACAAAATCCATAATCTATTAGATTTGAAGAAACTACAGCATACCCGCCATATAAGCTGGCTACGGAATCCTCACGAAATATTGCCACGCCATTAGGGGGAGAAACTATATGCCCCATATAATAATCATCGATATATCCTGAGACAGACCACCCTTCTCCCATATAAGTGTCATACCCTCCCATATTTACGTTTTGGATATCCTGCAAAAGAAATTGGATGTTTACATTTCTTATTCTAAGCATATCATTTGCAAGTGCTATTGCTTCCTCAATCTCGGCACGAGTTGCTTGTGTATAGGGGATTGTATCCCTATCTACGATAACCCCTATCTTGAATATATGTGGTTGAGGCATAGGAATTAATGAAGGCGTTACTACTTTTATCTTTGGCTGTATCATAGGCTTCAAAGGCGGAAGTTCAATTTTTGAAATATCTTCCTCATGCGGCGGGATTATTTGGGCCCCTTTAGGAAGCAACGTAATCTTCTCTTTAACCAATGCCATATCATAAACAACGCCCGCAATCTCTAGAGTCTCATCTATTCCATATTCCTTGCATTTATTGTTTATGCAAACATTGACAACGGGCACTTTAACCTCCTTTGTTTGTGTTCCTATCATGACATTATGCGTAATTGTTTTTTCTGTTTTTGATACCTTAACTGCTTTTCCGCTGACTGTTTTGGCTTTTTGCGATTCCAATGTATATGCTTTTGCACTTTTTGGGAGGTTCATATTCAATTTAGGTTGTGATTCAGTTGCGCACTTTCCGTCAATATACGCTTTGCATTCTATTGTAACTGCTTTTTCAGCCGGAGGTATCGTTTGCTGTGTTGTTTTTGTTTTAAAAAACTTTGACAAGGAGATTACGCCCCCTGTAATATCCTGCCAGAAGCCGGCGGCAGCTATTGTAGATAATAACAGAATTGCAATAATAAAAACAAGGGCAAGATATTTTCTTTTCATATGAGAATTAAAGTAATGCTTTCTTTATAACACTTTCTTCTCGAAAAATGCTTTCAGCGCTGGAATACCAGCCGCCTTCGGCTTCTGCGAACTATTATTCTTAGAATACCAATCCCTGCAGGAAATCCACAATTAAAGAAACCACGCCGGTTATTATCATTCCTATGAATATTCCCCAGCTTGATTTTACATTCAGCTTTTTGTTTAATACAAGGCCTGCTGCTATGATTCCAAGCGCAGGATTGACAATCAGCTCACTGGAAGCTCCGTAAGAAGATAAGGCAAATGTTAAAAATTCGCTGATTACGCCTATTATTAAAGACACCTTAAGAATCTCTTTCCATTCAATGTCTTTCCAACACATAGTATTCTTTGAGGGGATTTGGTTTATATAACTTTCTGTGTGCTGCCGCCAACAACCAATAACTAATGACTAACAACTAATAACCAAACATTTTTATACCAGTTGCCTACACAATATCAAAACATGGCAGAAATGATTATAACTGAAAAGCCCAGCACTGCTGAAAAAATATCGTCTGCTTTGGCTGAAGGAAAGATGGAAAAATCCGTCTACAGCAAGAAAGTCCCTTACTATAAGTTCCAGCACAAAGGGAAGCAAATAATTGTTGTGTGCGCAGTAGGCCACCTTTACACTTTGGCTGAAAGGGAGAAGCACGGCTGGACATACCCTGTGTTTGATGTTGAATGGAAGCCGCTCGGGGATGTTGAGAAGCATGCTGCATATTCAAAGCTTTACCTGAATGCGATTAAATCTGTTGTTAAGGAAGCTGATTCATTCACAATAGCAACAGACTACGATGTTGAAGGTGAGGTTATCGGGTTTAACATCCTGCGCTTCATCTGCAACAAAAAAGACGCAAAGAGAATGAAGTTCTCCACAACCACAAAGGATGATTTGCTTGAATCATATGAGCACATCATGCCGCACCTTGACTTATTGCAGGCAGAAGCCGGGCTGACAAGGCATGAGCTTGATTATTATTACGGCATAAACCTTAGCAGGGCCCTTACATTGTCTGTCAAGAATGCAACAGGTATGTTCAAGATACTTTCGTCAGGAAGAGTGCAGGGGCCTGCATTAAAGATACTTGCAGAGAGGGAGAATGCGATAAGAGCGTTTGTGCCTGTGCCGTTCTGGCAGGTTGAGCTGCTGGCCGAAGGGGTAGATGCATGGCACGAGGCGGACAAGTTCTGGGAAAAGCCGGTGGCGGAAACAGCATTTGCGAATGCAAAAAAAGGCCCTGCTGTTGTTTCAAAAATAGAGGCAAGCCAGTTTGACCAGCTTCCGCCGCACCCGTTTGATTTGACAGCATTGCAGCTTGAGGCATACAAGCAGTTCGGGATTTCGCCAAAGGAGACTCTTGAGATTGCGCAATACCTTTACGTTAATTCCTACATATCCTATCCAAGAACAAGCTCAAACCAGCTTCCTCCTTCTGTTGATTACAAAAAAATCATCACAAAACTTTCAAAGATGTTTGAGTATGAGGCGCTGTGCAAGGCTCTGCTTGCAAGAAAATCTCTTGCCCCCAACAACGGGCCGAAGACAGACCCTGCACATCCTGCAATATATTTTACAGGAGAAACTCCGAAAGAACTGGACGAAAGGCAGGTGAAAATATTTGACCTGATTGTGAGAAGGACATTGGCTTCGTTTGGCGACAAGGCAAAGAGGGAAACAGTAAGCGTTGAAATAGATTCAAACAACGAGAAGTTTTGGGCGTCTGGCACGAGAACAATAGAGCCGGGCTGGCACCAGCTTTATGGGCCGTATGCAAAGTTTGAGGAAAAGGAAATGCCTAAGCTTGAGCAGGGGCAGAAATTAAAAGTTGACGAGCTGAAAATGCATGACAAGGAAACCCAGCCTCCGAAGAGGTACACTGCTGCATCACTGGTTAAGGCATTGGAAGCAAAAGGCCTGGGAACAAAAGCAACAAGGTCTGAGATTGTTGACAACCTGTTCAAGAGGAATTATGTCAGGGGAACAGCGATTGAAGTGACTGAATTGGGTTTGGCAACTACCGGCGCGCTTGAAAAATACTGCCCTGAGATTCTTGACGAGAAGCTGACAAGGAAGTTTGAAAAGGAAATGGACCTTATCAAGGAAGGCAAGACGAAAGGCGCGTCTGTGCTTGAGAAGGCAAGGGACGTGCTTACTAAAGTGCTTGCAAAGTTCAGGGCAAATGAGAAGGCAATAGGTGACGGGCTTTCGGTAGCGACGAAAATAACAAGGGACCAGGAAACTATTGTTGGCACATGCCCGAACTGCGGCGGAAACCTGAGGATATTGTTTTCAAAGCGCTTTAAATCATATTTCATTGCATGCAACAAATATCCTGACTGCAAGACAACTTACAGCCTGACTTACGGCCTGCCAAAGCCGACTGACAAGAAATGCCCTGAATGTGGGTTCCCACTTGTATTAATTATCCGTGCAGGAAAACGCCCGTTTGAGTTCTGCTTTAACAGGCTTTGCCCTAAGCGGGTTGAATGGAAAAAGCAGCAGGAACAGAAGAAGAAAGATGAAGAGCAGGGCGTATTGTCGCATGCAGAGCTTTTGAAGCAGCCGTCTGTTGAGGCTAAAGCAGAAGCCAAGGCGCACGAGAAGAAATTATTTCCAGTGCAGAAGAAAGCTGAAAAGCCGGTGAAAAGCCCTGCAGCACGCAAGGTGCCTGCCAAAAAGAAGGCTGTTAAGAAATAGCATTTCTGATATATATATATATATTTTATATTATACACTGCTAAAATATACTTTTGCTCTATTTTATACTTTAGAAAAGTATATAGAGACTTTTGATTAACCTATTAAAAATTGTCAAAAGTCTCTTAGAGCACAATAGGGACTATGTCCCTGTGTGCCGAGAATCTATGATTCTCGAGCACTTTGGTAATGCATTATTTTGCCTTTATAGATAATGCTTATCTTGCTGTTAGGGGTTATTCAAAGTTCTCTATAGTTTTCTTGCATCAGCTTATTATCATGAGTCTTTTTCTGGAATACTTCGCTTCATGTTAATATATTAACAAAGGAGAAATCTTTAAACAATTCGGTTAATGCATTAACAGGGACCACGAAGAGCACATTCAAGGGCGGATTCTGGCTCTCACCTTGTTTTTGTCTGTATCCCTTCATTCACAATCTCAAATTCAATTTCTTTAAGCTGCCCTGCCCTGTGCTTTTCAACAATGAGTTTTCGCCTGCCCTCGTTTTCCAGCTTTATCACATTGCCGCACCAGTTCTTCAGCATATTGCTGCCCACCGGCTGCACCTTGTTTTCCTGCGTTGTGTAAACCTGGCTTGTTACTATCACAGGAATATTCTCCCTTGCGATTTCCGACAATATGCTAAGCTGCCTTGACATCAGCGGGTTGATATCATGCTTTTCCTGCAGCTCTTTCCTGTAATGCGCTGTAAATGAATCAACTATGACCAGCTTTATTTTTCCCTTCAGGTTCAAAAGCTCGTCAACAGCCCTGCACTGCTCCATGAAATCCCTTGCTTTTACAACAGTGATGTTTTCAGGCAGCTTGCCTGCTATCTGCATCAGCCTGTCTGCATAGAACCCGTTTTCAGTGTCTATGAACACTACTTTCCCTTTTTCAGCAGCAGCTGCAGTGAGGCAGATTGTGGTCTTGCCTGTCGCCGGCTTGCCATATATGCAGGTTATTGCGCTGCTGAAATCCAAAATGCTCTCTTTTTCAGGCATAATACATGAAATGATTGCCTTATTAAAAAACGTTTTGATTGAAAAAGGCCTATATTTCCGGAAAACCTGAAAAAACAAGAAAGAAAAAAATTAAGGAAGCAATTACTGCTGCTCCTCGTCTCCAAAGCTTTCGCTGTCCTCTGCAGGCTCTTCAGTTGCCTCTTCAGCAGTCTCTTCTCCGGCTTCTTCACTGAATTCCGGCTGCTCTTCCTCTGCAGGCGCTGCTTCTGTGTTTGCCTGTTCGCTGCCGACAACTTCTGCAAATCCCGCTTTTCTCAGGACTCTGGTTACCTTGACCTTTACTTCCTGCCCTTCCTTCACTCCAGGCACGAAAAGGACAAAGCCCTTAACCTTTGCCACGCCGTCGCCTTTTGCGCCGACTGACTCTATCTTCACGTCCAAAACGTCTCCAACGTTAACCGGGGCAAAGCTCCTTCTTGGGCCACCCCTGTTGAAGCCGCCGCCTCCGCCGAACCTTCTCGGCCCTCTATCGCCATATTCCATTTTCAGTTACACTCCAATCTCTTTAACTTCCGCTTTCGCGGAAATGCAGGCTACGCCCGCATGGCATAAGGAATTTGCTTGGCTATTTATAAACATTGCGATTTAAGAAATGTCCGCGCGCACTATTATTTCAGGCATTATGTTGCCGTACGCGTCAATGCATCTTATGTGAATGCCTTCAGCGCTTATTGGGAATGCTGCAGTTTCCGATTCTCCTGAAGCCTGCGTGCCCGAGCCGTAGCTGAATGAGTCTCCTTTGTACTGGCAGCTTGCTTTCTCATCGAGCGTTAAATGCAGTCCCGATGCGTCCTTGTACAAAGCAATCACGTTCGGGGAGATTGTGTCAGCTTCGACTGTGAAGTTTGTTACCGCTGTTGCAGTGTTTTCAACCTCATCAAAGCAGTCAATCTGCAGGTTGTATGCCCCCCTTGCCATTTCTGTAAATGTCTGTGTATGCTGCGTGCTGTTCGTATCAAAAAATTCCCCTGATATGCTTCCGGCCGGGGTTTCTGCATAGCTGCATATAGCCCTTCCGCCAAATGCGCCTTTTGCAGTCAAAACCTGCAGCGTGACATTCCTTGTATAATATACTGTTCCTGCAGGCGGCACGATATTGTTTATCTCAAGCGGCTCGCTTTCAGTGATTGTGTATGCATAGCTTTCATCCATTGTGTTTGGCGTGCCTGGCCCAAATTCAGGATTGTCCCTGCACCTTACGTAAAATGTGTTTGGTCCCACCTGCATTTCGCTTATGTTTGCAACGCACATTCCATAATTAAAGCATGGGCCTGTTCCGGATGTATGGCTTTCAGGCGCTCTTCTTACGCAAATCAGGCTCGTTTCCATAAGGCTGTAATCAACATCTGCATTTGACATCCTGCATTCGTATGGCGACACTTCATCAACGCATAATGCTGCCGTTGCATCCGCCCCTGCCTTGATATATCCGTTATTCGCAGGCTCTGCACTCGTTATTGCCGGCGGCTCAAGGTCAGGCCCCTCCCCTGTTGAAAACATTATTTTGTAAGGCGGTGTTGTTTCATCGTCTTTTGGATAGCCGTTTACGCCCTTGCAGATTACATAATATTCGTATGTCTTGTTTGGCAGCAGGCCGTAAATTGTCATGTTGTGCCACTTGCTGTAATAGCTGTCCCCAAACCAGTTCTCTGCTGTTGCAAATGCCATGCCGGGATTAAATGTTGTGCTGTACTTGCACTGCGATGCCTTGTCTTCTGTTTTTATCCCAAACTCAATTGTTGAGAATGACGGCAGCTTTTCATTTATTTCATAGCCTGCATCCACTATCTGGTCCGGAGTGACTGGTATTGGATTAGTTGTATAATCTGTGTGCTTGTCCACTCTTATTCCGGATTCCCTCACCCATACTCCGAGCGGGTTATTTGCTGTGCCTTCATAGTACCACGGCTTTATCTTCGGCTTATTAACATCATTCCTGTCCTCTGCATAGCACGTGCCTTTTGTTGTGCCTTCATTTTCAGGTATGAACCTGCACTGCTTCCCGAGGCTCCTGCACCTGTATTCAGAGCACGGGTGCATTATCGGGTCTGCATCGCATTCAGCGCAGCTGCTTCCGCCTGCAGGCGCAATCCAAGGCTCGCATGTTGTTGTTACTGTCCGCTCTTCGCTTGCAGCGCTGTAAATTAAAGCAAGCATAACCGCCATTACTATCGCCATAATACCTGCAACAACCCAGCCGAGTATAGGCACCCACGATACTCCGCCTGCTGCACTACCAACTGCGGCAAGCCCACTTAACTCGCTTGCTGCAACTGTTGAAATGCCTAACGTGAAAAAGCTGCCTATTGTTGCTGCTGACCCTGCAAGTGCGGCTATAGCTATTGCAAATCCAACATATGTAATGAGGAACATTCCGGTGAAAGCCCATGCTGTTGCCCATGCGCTATAATCGCCTCCTGTCCATGTTTCCTGACTGCGGATTTCTTTGTAATCAAACGCCCCCCTATAAAGCCCTTTTTCAATATTTGAGATAAGGCTCTCCCATTTGTAGCTGTCATCAAGATTTGACGGCTCAATATTTTTCTTTACAGGAAAATCTGTATCGCGCATGCCGGCCCCTGTATCTGTATCGCTTGGCGCATCCTTGTCCCATTCCCTGTAATATGCCTCATTGTTCCATGTGCCGAGATAATTGTATTTTGCTCCACAGTCTCCTGCTGTATTGCAGAGCAGGTTGTTTGCGTTCAGGTATTCGGCAGTATACATTTCACATCTGCTTGTGCAGTCCCATCTTCTATTACCTTCTGCGTCGACAAATCTGACTGCATTCTCCTGCCAGTATGCTTTTTCTTCTGTGCTCCATGCGTTGCATACTGCCTTTGCTTCTTCATCCACATTCCCTTCAGCATCTTCCCAGAACTGGATTCCCGGGGGTATGCTCGCCATGCAAATGCCTGTTGTATTCTTGGGCTCGTCAGCCCACTGCCACTGGCAATTCCTGCTTGGCGATTCGCAGCATTTCTTGTCAGCCCTTGTTGCAGCTGTTTTTTCAGCTTCTGTTTCGGATTCTTTTGCTGTGTTGCATTCAGTTGAGCAGCTTTTGCCTGTATTCGGCACACACCCCGATTCCCTGTATAAGGAAGCGTCAGGAGGTATGTTCTCTATATCCAGCTGCGTGCAAATCTCTTCCCTGAAATCCCTGCACGGCTCAACAACCTCTTCGCCGTTCACGCATATGTGCCTCCAGTGCCTGCTTCCGACAGTATCCATCCCGGGGCCGGGCTTTGAGTCATACACGCACCAGCTTTCTCCGTTGTACCTTGCCCTGTCATTGGCTCCTAATTCGGGGTATGTTGTGTATGTGTTTTGCGAGTATTTTTCAGTTTCCAAATCACTCTTTTTGCAGTTCACGCTCTTGCAGTATGCGGTTGTGTGCGCTGCGTCAAGCTTTTCAGAGCAGATTGTCCCGCGCGCATAATCGCAGTCCCCGTTTTTCTGGGGCAGGTTCTCGCTCCATTCAATTGTATCAGTAACAACTTCTTCCCTGTTGCCGCACGAGTCAAACCAGTAGACATCTTCAAGCCCTTCAACGCAGTGCTTCCCGCCTCCGTGAGGCACACATTTCGGGTCGCACTTCAGCTGGTCATTGCTGCAAAACACGTCCTTGTAAAAACCGTCTCCTCCTACTCCATCTTCAAGCCCGCAGGCAGCCCTTGTTGTCCTCTGGCAGGTTCCGTCGCTTCTTGCGCAGCACCCGTCATCTGCCTGCTTGCACACATCAATGCATTCCGCTTCGCTTCCGACTGCATCCCTGAAATCCTTTTCAAGGCCTTCAAACGCGGAGGTCATGTCAGCACATCTCCTGTCTGTTGTGAACGCGCACTCAACGCCTCCCAAAACACAGCATCCTTTCTGGCATTTTTCCATTGAGCATGTTGCATCAACATCCCACTGGTAGAGGTCGCCTGCATTTTCGCATGCGCCTTTCGAGACCTGCCTTGAGCATGTACCTTCAGGTGAGACGCAGCAGCCGGGCTTGCAGAATGTGGTATCTTCGCATTTCTGGAAACTGCCTACATCAAAAGATGAATCGCACTTGTCGGCTGTTGTGTACCTGCATGTTTCCCCGCCTGTTGTTTTCTCACAGCACGCCATGTTTTCAGCAGCTGTGTCTTCCGCAGAAACAGGGTTTATCAGGTAGATTGAGAATACTGCACAGATGATTATCAAGCTCATGAAGCTTGCTTTTTGTTTTAACAGCTTATAGCGCATTATACCATCTCTTTTACAGGGGATAAGTAATATTGCGAAGTTTAAAAATCTATTGCCGCATAAGGTCGGTTTGATATCAACACTTTTATATACAAGCGCAAACCTCTAAACTCGTAAGCTATGGGGCCGTGGGGTAGCTTGGTTATCCTTTCCGCTTTGGGAGCGGGAGACCCCGGTTCGAATCCGGGCGGCCTCATGCCCTGCGCACTATAGCAAGGTTTATAAATACCTCTCGTTTTCAAACAGTAGCACGAGGAGTGTTAATAACACACGGAGTGAGAATGACAAAGAAAGTTTTAAAATCAGCGGCGAGATTCGGCGCGAGATACGGAAAAAGGCTTAAAGCCAAAATTGTGGCTGTGGAATCTTTACAAAAGCAAAAGCAGCCGTGCCCTTACTGCATGCGCGACACTGCAAAAAGAGTGTCAGCAGGCATATGGGAATGCAAAAAGTGCGGAGCCAAGTTCACAGGCAATGCATACACATTGAGGTAAAAACAATGGTCTGCGAGCGAAGTGGACCTTTGAATGGAACGGAGTGAAATGAAAATGGTATCATACAAATGCTTTGACTGCAACAAGGAAGTCAAGTCAGAGTACACAAGAAAGAAAGTCAGGTGCCCTTACTGCGGCGGCAAAATACTTTACAAGATGCGCTCGGTTTCGGCAACTGTCAAGGCAAGGTGAATAATATGAACATGTCAAAGGAAACAGAGCAGAAGATTGCGCAGCTTCAGGTAATGGAGCAGAACCTGCAGGGGCTTATGCAGCAGAGGCAGGGGTTTAATGCGCAGCTTATGGAAGTTGATAACGCGCTTTCTGAAGTAACAAATGCAAAGGCTCCGATATACAAGATTGTTGGAAGCATAATGATTGCAGGCGACAAGGAGCAGGTTAAGAAAGACCTTACCGCAAGGAAGGAAATACTCGAGCTCCGCCTTAAGAGCATCCAGAAGCAGGAAGATGCAATGAAGGAAAAGGCTGAGCAATTGCAGTCTGAAGTTGTCAAGGAATTGAAACCGGCAAAATAAGGAGACTAAACAATGTCAGATGAACTTTTGGAATTAGTGGAGACTCTTTCTCAGATTGAGCAGGAGGAGTTAGTCCCGAAAAATGTCAGGCTTAAGCTGCAGAGCGCGATGACTGCGCTGCAGGAAAACGGCAAGGATGACAAGATAAAAGCGAACAAGGCGCTGCAGGCGCTTGACGAGGTTTCTGATGACCCTAACATACCGCCTTATCTAAGGCCGCAGATATGGAACGTTGTCAGCATGCTTGAAGGGTTCTGAAGATAGTATTTGGTTCTTAGTTGTTAGGTGCTTGAAGTTGGCTTTTAGCAGTTTACTAAAGACTAACAACTAACTGCCAGGCCGCCCGAAACGTTTATATATTGCAATAATATTCCTACGTCTATCCTTATCGGAAAGCACAGCTTTCCTCAGTGCATAAAGCAAGCCTGCTTTACACACTATCAACAAAGAGGGGGATAAAACATGAAAGAAGCGTTATTGAAAATCAAAGACAAGATTATGGGAAGCTCATCTTACGACATACCGGATGAGTTCGGCGAAGATTATCTCGAGGTTGACCTTGAGAACCAGCCAAAGCTAAAGCAAAAAGTTATTGTAAGGCCCTATGTTGTAAGGGAATTCAATGACATGCAGCTTCCGCTTAACGACTTAAGAGAGGGATTCACAGTGGCCCTTATCAATGTAAAGCTCATAAAGGACAAGGATGTCACAGAGCTGAAGAGGGCTGTGGGAAAACTGAAGAAAACATGCGAAGCAATCGGCGGGGATATTGCAGGCTTTGGGGAAGACTGGCTTGTTGCAACTCCGGGCTTTGCGCAGGTATTCAGGCCCAAGGTTGAAGAAGAGCGGTAAGGCCTGCGAACGCGGGTGAGAAAACTCTTTTTTACTTCTATTTTTTTATTCTATGTCTTTCCTGACAACCTCGCCGGGCATTGTTGTCTTGTTTGGAAATATTTTCCTTCCCGGATAGATAGAAGTGTTTATGCCTGTATGAACATTATCCGCGATTATTGCGCCCAGCTTCCTCCTTCCGGAGTCAACGAGCTGCCCGCCGTACATTGATTTCACGCTAATGTTGTCATGCCTCCAGTTTGCAGTTATCGTGCCTGCGCCAAAATTGACATTGTCCCCTGCGACGCAATCGCCAAGATAGCTCAGGTGGCCGACATGCACGTTGTCCATAAGGATTGAGTTTTTAATTTCAACTGCATTGCCGACTTTGCAATTGTTGCCGATTACAGTGCCGCTTCTTATGAAGCAGTTCGGCCCTATTGTGCAGTTCTCCCCTATGACAACAGGTCCTTCGATATATGCGCCTGACTTTATTGTTGTACCTTTTCCTACAACCGCAATCCCTTTGACCACAGCCCCTTCCTCGATTGTGCCTTCTATTTTGCTTTCCCTTACGTCCTTAATGATTGTTTCAGTTGCATTCAGTAAGTCCCAGGGGTAGCCTGTGGGAAGCCAGTATTTTTTAATTATCAGGGGCACAACTTTTTCGTCCCTGCATAACCTTTTTAGCATATCCGGGATGTAGTATTCATCCTGCCCTTCATTTTTTTCAAGCGGGTAATCAAATATCTTCTTGTCAAACATAAAGCCGCCGACTGATGCAAGATTGCCTATGTATTGTTTCGGCTTTTCAACAATGTCTGCAAGGAATCCTTTCTCGTCTATAATCGCAATACCAAACCTTTCTGGAGTTTTGGTCTCCATCAGGATTAACGAATATTTGTGCTTTAGGCTTTCTTTCAGGTCATCCGCGTGCAGCAGGTCGTCTCCGTACAGAACATAAAACCTGTCCTTAAGCAAATGCTTTACTTCGTGCAGCGCGTGCAGCGTGCCCAATTGCTGGCCCCGTTCTCCGAGCCTTTGTTCTTCATATACCAGCTTCATTCCCTTGTAGGAATCCCCGAAAGCGCCCTGTATCATCTCTTTTTTATAGCCTACAACAATAATTGTTTCTTCAACGCCGCACTCAAGCAGCGCATCCAACAGGTGCGCAAGTATAGGCTTGTTCAGTATCTTCAATAACGGCTTGGGCTTTGTCAATGTCAGGGGATAAGTCCTTGTTGATTTCCCTGCCGCTAAAATGACCGCCTGCATACCAGAGAGCTATTAAAACAGGCTATAAAAAGATTATGGATAAGTGTTCATTCTGGGTGTATTGCATCCAGCGCACGCCTGACAATGCCTATCTTAAGCACTTCCCCCCCGCTTGTGCAGGCTATACCTGCAAGCTCCGGCTCTCCGTCGAGGAATGCGATTACAGGGCCGCCGGAGTCCCCGCCCTTCGTTACTGTGCCCTCAACAAAATATTCTGAGCGATACTCGTCGCCCGGATGCCTATTTTGCCTTATGTAAGAGTAAGGGAACTTCTTGTCTGTCTGCGCGGGGTTTGTAATGTGCCCTTCTTTTGTGTTAGGGATGTTTATTGCGCTGAACGAGTATGTTAGGCTGCCGGCTTCCAGCCTGCCCGCATCTCCAAATGCTGCATGAAGCGAAGGGAGGCACAGTTCAACCGGCTCTGCCAACTCCATAATTGTAAAATCCTCAATGCCTGCCCATTCTGTTTTTAGGCTGTATGATTTTCCGCCCGCATACATATCTATAGACTTAATTTTAAAAGCAGTTACAACCCCGCCTGGGTGGCCGCTCAGCAGCTCTTCCTGTGCAACTTTGACGAGGTGCCCTGCAGATATCACATGCCCGCCTTCCAGCAGTATCCCTGTCGCTTTCCACACATAATCAGAGGAGACAGGCTTGCTTCCGCCCTCAATTGTATAGCCCACAGTGATAAAAACAGGGTATACGCTTTCTCTTA
>DUKS01000006.1:18672-18849 GCA_013329215.1 Nanobdellota archaeon
GGGCTTATATCATTGCAGGTTGGGGTTCCGGCCATAACACCGGCTGCAGCAAAACCCATAAGAAGTCCGCGCTTAACCTCACGGAACATTTCGCCCATTGGTGTATAATAAGGGCAGCCGACTATATAAAGATTGCCAACAATTGCGTTAAGAATGTTTATTCCCGTCTGGGTTTAA
>DUKS01000010.1 GCA_013329215.1 Nanobdellota archaeon
CTATGAATATCCACGCAAAGCCGCATTACAGCGTTTTCAAAAGAATCCCGGGCTCATAGCTCCTCTGGAAGCGGTAATTCATCTCAACCGCGCCTGTTGAAGCCATCGCCTGCCTGAACCCTTCAAGCTTTTCGTCAGGCACATAGAAAAACATGCATCCTCCGGAGCCTGCGCCGGAGATTTTTCCGCCAAACGCGCCATTATCCAATGCCAGTCTCATTACGCCTTCAAAGAATTCATTGCCTGTACCTGAAAGCTTTGTTTTTATCTGCCCCTCTTTAAGCAAAAGCCTGCCGAACCCATCAAGGGCTCCTGCCATCAATGCATCCTTTATCTTAAGCGCATTGTCCCTTTTCTCAAGCAAAAGCGCCTTTACCCGTTCCGGGTCTTTTTCAGCAGTCTCCTTCTGCAGGTTATGCATCTTGGACCCGGAGTATTTTCTTTTTGCAAGATAATAAAGCAGAAGATTCTTTTCAAGCTTTTCAATAACATCATCGCTTAGCTGCATATTATCCACGGTAACGCCCTCATTCCTGAATTCCATGTAATTAAATCCCGAGCCGTAAGCAGAAGCATACTGGTCCTGGTAGCCGCCCGGCACATTCATTCTTTTCCTTTCAATGTCATATGACAAAGCTGCAATCTTATGGGGGACTATTTCCTCCCCCTTTTGGTGAAGCAGGGCGGATATCATTGCAACATTCAGCGCAGATGAGCCGCCAAGCCCCGACTGCATGGGCACATTTGTCCGCAGCGCAAACGAATTCCTTATATCCACGCCAATCTCTTTCATTGTGGCCTTAAGCAGGTCAAGCTCGGAAACATTTGATTCAAGGCGGTAAGTCCTGTTTGGGTTTGCGATGTAGTCAAAGTAATCAACAACATCCAGCTTTGCCGCATCATCATCATTTATTGCAAACTCATAGAAATGCGAAGCAAGCGTTGCATTTACAACACAGCCCCAGCCTATCTCATTAAGATAGTAGTCAGTATCCCCGCCGTTTGCGAGGTTTATCCTTACCGGAGTCCTGCATATTATTTTCAATCTTTCACCCTCATAAGCGGCATATACAGCTTTTCCATATCCCCTGCTATCTTCTCAATTGAAAAAGCGCGTGATTTTTTCAGATTATTGCTTATTATAAGCTTTCTGGATTTTTCATCATCCAGCAATCTAATCAGGCATTTCTTCAGCGCATCTGTGTCCCTGTAGTCATAAAGATAGCCGTTCACACCATCCTTGATAAGATACCTGCCCCCCTCTGTTTTGGTTGAGACAACAGCATTGCCCCTGGCCATCGCTTCAATTATCGCAATACCAAACGCTTCCCATTCGCTTGGAAACACAAATATTTGTGATATGTCAAGCCCCTGCAGCTTTTCATCTTCAGTTACAGGCCCTGTGAACACAACATTGCCCGCAACCCCAAGGTCTGTTGCCATTTTCTTAAGCCGGTCCATGTCGCCCGCGTCCTTTCCCATTGCAAGGAACACAACATTCCTGTGCTTCTTCAGGATGTCAGGAAGCACAGCAATCACCTGGTCAAGCCCCTTGTACTTCTGGATCCTGCCAACATAGCTTATCACAAGCTTACCTTTTAAGCCCCATTTTACTGCAAACCGTTCGTGCTTCTGCAGAGCAAATAATTCGGCTGGAATACCCGGCACAAGCAGGAATATTTTTTCCTTTTTCACGCCGCACTTTGTTATCCACCTCCACTGCTCCGGATTAATCTGTATCACAGAATCATAAAGGCGGTTGACAGGCTTTTCAAGAAAGAGGTAAGCTTTTTTCATCAGCTCCTGCCATAGCGGATATTTTTCAAGCGCCATAAACGGGCCGAGCGGGCTGTTCACGAGCTTCGTATGCGTAAACAATTTCTTAAGCACAACCGCAATATCAGCCATTATGAATCCAAAGCTCTGGACATGTAGGACATCAAGCCTGTACTTCATCACATTGCGTATCCAACCGGGATTGAACTCAAGGTAATACTTATACCTGAACCACGTCCTTGTCCTGTGAATGCGGATGCCCTCAACAACCTGCTCTTTTCCTGTGCCGGGCAGAAGCGAAGTGAATACATGCACTTCATGCCCATTCTTAACAAGCTCCCTTGCAAGGTTAAAGGTCAGCGATTCCCTGCCTCCGGACATGGGATAGAATGTGGAGAGCAAAAACCCGAGTTTCATATTATTACTAGAAAAGCAGGGGTTAAAAAGCGTTATGCACAAGGGCTTTTTTCGGGCATAGGGGGAAACATGGCGGGATAAATATTTATAAAGGGTGATTGTCTTTCCAGAAAGGATGGAATACGCAAGGAAAGCCGTTGATTTTGCCAGATCCAATAAATTGTTTCTCATTCTTATGCTGTTCATTGTTGCAAGCGGCATATTCATAAGATTCTCGCATTATGCGCTTGAAGGGTATGATGAAGACTCAACAAATGTGCTGGCCGGTGCAACTTATTGGTATTATCCTCCATACAGAATGTTTCCCGGGATGATTTACCAGGAACCCCCATTAGGCGATATAATAATAGGCGCAGGGTGCATTGCATCCGGGGAGGATTTTTCAGGCGTACGACAGGTCACTCCTCTGTTTGGTCCAGACCGAGCTGTTTTGTTCGGCCCGGCAGCCGCCCGGGCAGAAGGATACTGCTTTTTTCCCGTCTATCTTTTCGGCGCAATCTTCCTGGTGGTTATCGCAATTATGGGCGCCATAATGCTAAACAGGTATTCTGCCGTATTTTTCACTGCTTTTTTTGCATACCTCCCGGAGATAATAAAGTGGAGCAGGCTCATGCATGTGGATTCAATACTGTGGGCATTTGTAGCATTAGGCATTTTATTTTTATGGATAGGCTATTCATCAGAGCTGAATACCAAACGTGAAAGGGTATATTTTACCCTTTCATTCCTGTTCTTTGGCATGGCGGGAGCAACAAAATATACCGCTGGTGCTTACTTCGTCTTTGCCCCGTTACTTTTTATTGAAAAATATAAGCCGGAACTGAAGATTTATATCGGTAAGCTAAGCCATTATTTGGGGCTGGGCATTTTTCCAGAATTTGCTAAAGAACAGATTAATGTAAGAGCGCTTAAAACATTTTTAATATCTATAGGGGCAATGATTATGGCGTTCCTTGCGCCTTTCAAATTCAACCCAAAAAATATAATTGAAATGTATGCTGTTTTTACTACGCAAAACAGGCCGGATGCGGGCGCAATGCAATTTAGCTGGAATTTTTTCAAAGGCATATACTATCTCTTCGTCAACATGAATGTGTTTGAAAGCATTGTGCTTTTGCTTGGAGTCTTTATATTAATCATAATCGTGTTCAAAAAGAATAAAGACAAGCTGGAAAAATTTATCCTGTATCTTATTGCACTGCAATTTATCTGCATGACCCTTGTTGGGGACCTGCTGCTCGGCCTGGGGGGGCTATTCCGGTCAATACCTTTTATGTTCGGGTTTGTCCTTCTCATGGCGCTTGCATTCTCAGACAGGCCTTACGGGCTCGCGCAGAAGATAAACACAAAATATATTTATGCGTTCCTTATATTGTTTGTAATCTTTTCCGCAGTAACAGCCTATAACGCCCCTTTCTTCCAAAGGCCTAACGATTTAATCTGCATGTTCAGCAAAGAGACCTGCGAAAGCTTTGGCGAAGGCCTCGGGCAGGCAAAGGCGTCTGCGGAATACCTTAAAACCATAATTAAGGACAACGAAACATTCCTTTACGGAGATGTCAGCACCGCCGTATATTATTATCTTAGGCCAGAAACTTCTGTAGATACATGGAATTTGATTGCTGCATTCTTACAGCAGACAGGGCGCAGACCAACACCAGAAGAATATGTATATTATTTCAGCCAGGCTGGCAGGCCACTCAGGTATATGCTAATACGCAAAAATAGCGAAGAAACACCAAAAGAAGAATTTAAGAAAAAATATTCGCCCAATTATATTATAAGCATAGCGGGAATAGAATCAGTTTATGTGTATGACATGTATAATCTTACCATGAAAACTATTTCTTAACCGCAATCAAATCCATCTGGGCTGCATAATAAGGGATCTGTATGTTCCCTATTTTTAACGCTTTAAAAATAGCTGAGCCCCACCTGTGCCCAAAAAGCACAACCTTGTTTTCCTTGTTCAAATGCTTTACCATATCAAGCATGTATTGCAGGCTGAGCTTCTGCCAGTGCATTTTCCGTATTTTAACTCTAAATCCATTCTGTTCGAGTATCTTCCTCATAGTCTTTGCCGTGAAATAAAACAAGTGATGCGAAAGCAGGAACCACCATTTTCTTCCAAAGACCCCTGCCAGTATGCTGCCGTAATCCGGCGTGCTAACAATCAGTATACCTCCCTTATTTAATATGCGGTTTGCTTCTCCCAATGCATGATTCGGGTCAGGCATATGCTCAATAACATCCCACATGCATATAACATCAAATGAATTATTTCTGAATTTCGCTCCTTCAAGCGTGCCCGCTTTAATGTTCAGCCCGAAATTATTTTTGCCGTATTCTGCAAGCCATCTGTTCGGCTCTACGCCCATTACATCCCACCCGGCATCTTTTGCAACCTTAAGGAAGAATCCCGATGCACAGCCTACATCCAGAAGCTTTCCTTTGGGGGCGTGCTTTGCCATCCATTTAAGCTCATTCTCAAATGTAAGCATCCTGCCAACGCCCTGCGACACGTAATTTTTGTCATCGCCCCTAGATGTGGCATCTATTATAATGTCCGACTTTATCCTTGGATTGATATAAACGAGCCCGCATTTCCTGCATTTGACTATCTGGTCTGTACATAACATACTTTTTGCAGCAGAATATTTATCCGTAATCGGCACAATCCTGCTCACCTCAATTTTGGGAAATAAGATATTATAATCATCAGACTTGCATAAGTTGCATCGAACGTGCTCTTCCATGCATTCAGTCTGCGAACCGGTACTTGAGCAGCGTCCAGAGCGCCTGAAACCCATCTTTCCAACCAACTTTTTTCCCCTCCTTTTTTGTCCTAGGATAAAAATGTATAGGTACCTCTACAATACGGTATCCTCTCTTTAAAACCTTTGCTGTAAACTCAGGGCAGAACTCAAACCTCTGGCACTTCAGGTCTATTGAATCAGCAACATCCCTTGTAAACATCTTATATGCGGTCGCCATGTCTGTCAGTTTGGCGCCGTACAGCAGGTTGGCAGTCTGCGTCACCGCAAAATTCGCAAGATGGCTCAGCCAATTAAAGTGGGGGTTTATTAAAAATCTGGAGCCATAAACCACTTTTGCTGAATTCTTGGTAATTGGCAGCAATAACTTGTAGATGTCATTCGGATCCAGTTCCAGGTCTGCATCCTGTATGATTATAACATCACCTGTTATGCTTTTCAACCCGGTCTTTATTGCTGCACCCTTGCCCTGGTTTCTAGGATGGTTTAATGCCTTTATCCCTTTGATTTTACGGATAATCTGGGAGGTTTTATCTGTAGAGCCATCATTAATAACAATAATCTCCTTGTCCAATTTCAGTCTCTTTACTTTGTCTATAACTTTTTTGACAGTCTTCTCCTCATTGTAGACAGGTATTATAATAGACAGCTTCATCCTGAAATATTGGTGAGGGCATATGTTTATAAATATTTCTTACTGCCCGTAAAATAGACCCTATCCGCAAAGCCAGTAAAGCTTATTAAGGAAATGTTAAAATTATATTCTATGCTGATGTTAAGATACCACAAAAACAGGAGTGCGCTCATTAAATGACTGAGATACTACTTATAATTCCGCCGTTCTGCTATGGGGATTTAAGTGAAGCAGGACCTGTTTATCCTTCAATGGGGATAGTCTGTGTGGCTGCAACCTTGGAACATGCAGGCTACAAAGTAAAAATAATAGACATGTTCGCGGAAGGATATGAGGAAAGCAAACTTAAATCGTGCCTCGAAGACCCCGAGCTAAAGATTGTCGGAGTAAGCAGCGTAAGTGCAACATTCAAAATAAGTCTCAATATTCTCAAATATGCAAAAGAGAAGAGGCCGGATACAACAACAATAATAGGCGGCCCGCATATCACGATTTTGCCTGACGAAACAATGAAGGAAACCTATATAGACTATGGCGTGCTTGGTGAAGGCGATAATACGGCTGTTGAACTCGCGGATCTTATAATTAAGAACAAAGGCAGCCCGGAGAATATAAAAGGTCTATGCTTTAGAAAAGATAGAACGCTTATAAAAACTGAGAAAAGGCAGTTTATAGAAAATCTTGATGAGCTTCCGTTTCCTGCATACCACCTGCTTCCAATGGATAAATACCGCTCTTACGGCGTTTATGACTCCGGCAGAAAAACTACATCTATGATAACATCGAGAGGCTGCCCTTTTAAATGTATTTACTGCTGCTCCTCAGAGTTGTTCGGCGGGAGATGGAGGCCAATGAGCGCCGAAAAAACGATAGAGTTCATAAAAAAGCTTTACGATGAATATGGCATAAGGCATATTTACTTCCAGGATGATGAATTCACCGTAAGCCATGAAAGGGCAATGAAAATCTGTGACTGGATCATTGACAAAAAGATAGGCCTAACATGGGAATGCCTTACACGGGTAAGCCATGTTGACAACGAGCTTCTTTCAAAGATGGCAAAAGCAGGATGCAAAAGCATCTTATACGGAATTGAAACAGGGTATGAAGAAGGACTAAAACAGATAAAGAAAGGCATAACGCTTGAACAGGCCAAAAATGCCGTCCGCCTAACAAAAAAGAACGGCATGATTGCAAAAGTCTCCTTCATTTTAGGCTTCCCATGGGAATCAAAAGAGGAAATAAACAAGACAATAGACTTTGCAATAAAACTTGATGCAGACTATTCATTTTTTACAATCCTATGCCCCTTCCCGACAACAGAGGTTTATGAGCAAATAGCAAAAGAGGGGCTTTTTGTCCCGGAATTCAACATGGAGATGTATAGCGCAATGCCCGCTGCAGACTCGCTAATAAGAACAAAATATCTCACAAGCGAAGAGATAGTGCAGATGATGGGGCATGCTTACAAAAGACTTTATTTCAGGCCAAAATATCTGCTAAAGCGAATGCTTAGCCTAAGGCATTTCTCAGAGCTTAAACGCAATTTTAAGGCGGGGCTTTCAGTATTAAGATTTACGGTCAAGTCAATGGGCAAGAAAGCAAAGTTAGCAAAAACAACTTAGTGCCTTAATCGAAACAAATAAAGCCATTTTACCTTCAAAACCCTGTAAACAGTCATTTCCATTTTTGTCTGGAAATTGCGTGTTATAATATTCAGCGGCTGCTTAAGCAGGTTTAAGGGGTGATAAACCAATTTTGCAAGCAGGAACGCGGCATACAGGTTCCGCCTTGCTGATTCAAGGGTGCTGTAATCCTTTCGCCATCTGGGAGAAAAAGTCAGCTCGCTTATTTTTGAGTATCCTGTTATTTTGCCAAAACACCCTGAACCGGGTATTGGCGTGCATATGAACACGGCAATCTCATCCACGCCAGCCTTTGCAAGCTTTTTTATATACGATTTTGTCAATTCAATATCCTGTTTTGTTTCTCCGGGAAATCCCAGCACAAAGCATGCCTGACTTTTAATTCCGCATGAACCCATAACCGCAGCAAGCCGCAAAGCAAGATTATGGTTAAACGGCTTCCCCATTTTTTTAAGCAGTTCCTTTGAACCTGTTTCGGGGGAGAATGAGATATACCTGCACCCCGCTTTTGCCATAAGCCTGATTGTTTCCTCATCAACGGTTTCTATCTTGCTTCCTGCCGCCAGCTTCCATATAATCTCAAGCTTTCTTACAAGTATCTCATTGCAGATATCCTTAGTTCTTCTTTTATCGATTGTCGGGTTAAGGTCCTCAACATGAAATTCTTCCACACCATATTCCGTGCCCCAGTGCTCAATCTCATCAACAACCCGCTTTGCAGACTTTGCGCGCCAAACACCTTTATTCAAGCCGGGCGCAATGCAAAAGCCGCAGGAAAATGCGCAACCGCGGGATGTAAGCAAAGGCAGGTACTTCTTTGAAGATAATGGCCCATGGGAATAGCCAAGCTTCCAGTAGTTTTTCAGCGGAAACAAGTCCCAGGCCGGAAATGGCAATATGTCAAGGTTCTTCTGGAAGTTCCTAACCTGGTTTACTATGGACTTATGCCTCTCCTTGTAAATAATGCCGTCAATCTTTTTATAGCCCAAATCATGATTCTGTATAGATTTAAGCAAAAGTTCCGTTCGCAATTCAAGGTCTCCCATTACGAGAAAGTCAGCGCCTGTATCCATCAGTTGCCTGTAACAGTTCTGCAATGAGAATGCCGTGACTGACTGCGAATTTTCAGCTACAATCAAAGGCTTTGCAAATTGCTTTCGTATATGCCTTATTATGTTCAGCAGTATCTCAAAAGACATTATAGAGCTGGCATAAACAATTGCTGCATCTGCATCCTGCGGAAAACGCTCCAGTATCTCCTGATAGGTTAAGCCCTGCACAATAAACCCTTCTTCTGCTCTCAATTTAGTTGGGCATTCCCCGAAAGCGTCTATTACAGCAACGCTATGCCTTTTTTCCCGCAAATATGCCGCAAGCGATGCAAGCGAAACAGGCATGTAAGGTATGCCACTGCCGAGAAAATCTCCTTTTTGTGTTACTATATTCGGATTTATGAGTACAAGCTTCATTTTAATCAACTGTAATATAATTAAAGAAGCCCTCCCTTATTTTCTTCCATTCACTCATTCCTTTGCCAGCCTTTACAAAGTTTGCCGCCTTAAATCCCATATCCACACAGTCTATCATGCCTACATAATTAAACAGGCCCTGCCTGCCTATAGAAAGCATGTTTTGGTAATTGTCAAGGTATTCGAGGAATTTCATAATTTCATCTTTATACCCAATCCTGTAAATGGGATATGCATTTTCAATATTCACAAACTTATGCCCTGCTATCTGTGCCTTGGTTAAAATGCCGCATTCTTCAAGCTGCGTTACAACAAGCCCAAATAATTCAGTATCTGTATATTTCTCTTTTTCAGGCGAAGTTACTTCCACGCATAGTACTGTGCTTCCCTCCGGCACTGTATGCTCTGAAAAGCCTTTTTGCTCTGAAATCCTGTTAAAGATATACTTTTTTTCAGGGAAAAAAATCCAATTGTCCTTAAACAAGCGATCCTTTCTCACATTCAGATAGAGCAGGGCCAGGCTTCTGCACTTAAGTGAATTAACACCAGCTACAACAGATTTGGGCGTATCAGGCAAAAGCGAAGCCAGAGCCCGCATCGGAATTGTTGACACAATATAATCGGCTTGTATCGTCACTTTTTGATTTTTCCCGCTTCTAAATGTTATTGATACAGCTTTATTGTGCTTTAAGCTTATTTTTTCAATCTTTGCATTAAGATGCAGCTTGCCGCCATGTGATTCTGACTTCTCAAGCATGCGTTTGGAAAACAAAGCAATCCCTTTTGACGGGTAATAGAATTGTTCTGCATGAAGCTCTTTTCCCTTTTTTCCGCCAAGCAGCATGCCTTTGATTACTTCATAGAGGCTAGGCAGGGCAATACGGCTTTTTGCGAGGCTTGCATCCAGATTTGAAGGCGTATCCCATGCTTTTTCAGCATAAGACTTGAACACATAATTATACAGTTTATAGCCAAACCTATTAACCATGTAAGATTCATAGTTTTTATCTTCCGGCTTCAGCAATTTATTCCTGGCAGCTGCCAGCACATAGCTTGTGCCGATACCTACAGTTATAACCGGGCTTACATTTAAGGCAAGCTCTGCCAGCTTGAGAGGATATTCAAAATATTTTCCAAACAGCCTTATTCTTGAATATTTGGGTATAACCTGCAGGTCATCCTTGAGAAGCAATTTTACACCCTGCAGCACAGGAAGCTTGCTGTAAATTTTATGCGGGCCCAAATCAAGCACTGAGTCATAAAGCCTGATGCTGGAAGACATGCCCCCAGTTTTATCCTCTTTCTCGATAATATGCACATTATAGCCCGCTTCGGAAAGTTTCCATGCGGCCGCAAGACCTGTTATCCCCGCGCCCAGAACAGCTACTGTTTTCATGTTTGTATATACGCAATTATCCTTTATTTAAAAGTTATGCACAGCCTTCATAATAATCGATATCATAATGTTTATATACCTTGGGGATTCACATAAGGGACTATGGCCGAGGTCGTGCTTATCTACATACACCATAAAGGAGATAATATAATTGTCCCGCTTGGAACACTCTATATCGGGACTTATCTGCAGAAATATGGATTTGGCACCAGGGTATTTAATTTTATCATAGACGGCAGCAAGCATATAGGTAACAATGACCTGAGCAGACTAAAGCAGGAGTTGCAAGATTGTCTCTGTGTGGGGTTTTCTGTGATGACAACCCAAGTGGCAAAAAGCCTTGCATTATCGAAACTAATCAAGTCAATAAAACCCGAAATCAAAATCGTTTGGGGAGGAACACACCCCTCATTATTCCCGGAACAGACATTGCAAAATGAGAATATTGATTTTGCAATACAAAGGGAGGGGGAAAAACCTATGCTTGAACTGGTTAGGGAATTAAAAAATAAAAAGAACAGATTCGGCCAGATTAAAGGCCTTTCATTTAAAGAAAAAAACAAGATTAAGCACAATCCTGCCCAGCCGCTTTTTGAGGAATTCGAAGGGCTTACCCCTGATTGGGGCATGATCGCAGAATTCGTTAAACAGAATAGGGATGTATTCATATGCGGCAACAGCTATAAGTATGTGGAGATACACACCGGCAGGGGCTGTCCTTATAGGTGCAATTTTTGTATCAACAATATCGTGTTCGGCAAAACAAGGAGAGCGAGGCCGATAAGTTCAGTTATAGAAGAGATTAAGGCTGTAACTGAATTATTTCATCCTACTCTTATCAAAATGAGAGATGAAAATTTTTTCATTGACCGAAAATATATAGAAGCCTTCTGTGATAAGCTTAAAGAAGAGAAAATAGGCCTCAAATGGGTCGGGAATTGCAGGGTAAACTATTTTGATAATTACGATGATGCCTTCATGCAAAAAATAAAAGAGAGTGGCTGTGTTTCCCTTGCATTCGGGGCTGAATCTGGCTCGAGAAAAATACTTGGCTACCTTAAAAAAGATATCCTGCCAGAGCAGATATATAAATCAGCTGAAAAATGCATTAAGTACGGCATAATGCCTGTCTACTCCTTCATGATAGGCCTGCCAAATGAAACAAAAGCGGACTTACTGCAGACCCTAGACCTTATAAAAAGGATGAAGCAGCTGTCTAACAAAGTCGGCTTTACACTTTTCCAGATAATAAGGCCCTATCCCGGCGGGGAATTGTATGTGGACTGCCTGAAATATGGCATATATGAGCCTAAAACATTGGAGGAGTGGGAGCATAAAAGCAAGATATCCCTCCATTATCTTGACCCGAAAGACTTGCCTTGGATAAAGAATCCGGATGAAATAGAAGTAGTTGCCAAATATGCATCCCGGGGGCTGAATAATTATTTGCTTGAATTGAATATTAATCCGGCCATGAAATGGATTTTTGCATTAAGGACGAGTCTGTTTTATAATCTTTCTTATAGCTATGTAAAAACAGACAATCTGTATTTTAAAAAATTAATTAAATTAAATCTCTGCATGGTGGAGGCGATTTCTGATTTAGGCAAATCCGTTTCAAAAAAGTTTGTCGCACCCTTAAAAAAATACAAGTAAATATTACAATTGGCGGGATTTTTTCTTTGAGTTTTTCATCACGGTTTTATATACATCCATAACCCGGCCTGCAATGATATTCCAGTCATACTGCTTTGCGCGCTTGCGGTTATTTCTGCTTACCCTTGCTGCAAACTTCCTGTCATCAATTACTTTTGTTATTGCCTTAACAAGGCCAGCGACATCACCATACTGAACAAAAACCCCGTTTTCATTGTCTTTCATCTCATAGGGCACGCCATTCACAGGCGAAGCTACAAGCGGGCAGCCGGCAGCCATTGCCTCAAACAAAGTCAAGGGCAGCCCTTCCCTGTAGCTTGGCAGGCAATAAAGTTCAGCAGCCTGGTACATTTCCGCAATTTTTTCCCTGTCCCTTATTGCATTGATAAAATGAAAGTTTGGGTTCCCCGCAGCAATCTGTTTTGCTGTTTCCAGCATTCCCTCATCAGGCCCGATAAAAACAAAATGTATGTCTTTCCTTTGCTTCAGTATTTCTTTGCCGGCCAAAGCCAGCTTGTCCACCCCTTTTGTCGGGTTCAGCCTGCCGAAGAACAGTGCAATCTTGGCTTTTTCCGGTATCCCATACGTTCTCCTGAATTTGTTCGGTTTTACTGTCTTAAAAAAGATTTCATTCATGCCGTTTGGAATCACTGTAATCTTTTCCTTTTTTCCGCCCCGTTTCTGTATTTCATCTATTTCCCACGGCGTGATTGCAATAATCCGGTCTGTCCACCGGAACATTAACGGCAAAAGTGTATGGTATACCAGCCACACAGCCGCCCTGCCGGACAACGACCTGAAGCCAGATGTCCAGCAGCAATGGGTTGTATGCACGTGCGGGATTTTCTTAATCCTTGATGCTATAGCAGAAAAAAGCACATAAGAATGGCCTGAAACATGCGAATGTATTATGTCGTAATCAGCTCTCAAAAGCTTTGGCAGGACAGAAGGCCAGAAAGTTGCAAAGTTGGCTATTGTAAACCAGTTCCTGCACCGATGTACATGAACGCCGTCGATAACCTCTTCTTTAACCGGAATTCGCCTGTACTTATCGCTGTCAGAGCAATATACATGAACATCATGCCCCTGCTTTACAAATCTTGTTGCCAGCTCATGTATGACCTGCCCCGGCCCATCGATTACAGGAAGGTAATATGCCTGCGTGAATGCAATTTTCATCAAAAAGAAGCAATAGAACTGCATTTTTAACACTTATGCAAGCAATCTCTTTTAAAGGCAGAATTTTATAAGCGGAAAACTGCGCTCATTTCAAGGCCCATAGAGGCATTACCGAAAAATCTATGCAGAATATCACAAAATATTTAAACCTGCCCCAAGGTATGCATAGCCATGAAAGTCCTGCTTATTGTGCCTGAAACTGATTCGCATTATACAGTGCCTCCGCTAAGCCTGGGATATATTGCAAAAGACCTTATCAGAAATGGGTTTGAGGTCAGAATTCTTGACGGCATAAAGGAGAAGCTTAATGAACAAAAAATGGGGGATACAGCCAGGGAATTCCAGCCGGATGTGGTTGGATTCCAGGTTTATTCATGCGATGTGCCGGCTGTAAATAAATATCTTAAGCTCTTGAAGGAAGAATTCCCAAACGTGCTCCGGATAATCGGCGGGCCGCACGTATCCGGCGTGAAAGAAGCTGTCTTTAATGACTTAAATGATGCTGATTATGCTTTCCATGGGGAAGTCGAGGCCGTATTGCCTAAGTTCCTGAAACATTATAGAACAGGGGATTTGCATTCACTAAAAGGGTTAATATGGCGCGATAAGGAAAATGTAAGAGCAAACCCGCCGAATATAGAAGAGGACCTGGATGCAATAGGCATGCCTGCATGGGAATTGATGAACCCAAACAGCTATAGGGGCGCGCCGCAGGGCGCGGTTTACAGAAATTTTCCCATAGCACCAATACTTACATCACGCGGGTGTCCTTATTTCTGCACATTCTGCGCAAACCATATCACGCACGGCAGAAAAGTAAGGGAAAGAAGCGTTGCAAATATAATAGAAGAGATAGCGTACTTGCAAAAAGAATATGGTGTAAAGGAGATACATATAATAGACGACAACTTTGCAAACAGGAAAGAGCGTGTGCTGGAATTTTGCAATGAAGTCAAAAAGAAGCAGCTAAAGTTCACGCTTACTTTCCCAAACGGCATACGATTAAACTGCCTTGATGAAGAAATTCTCAAGGCCCTGAAGGGAATAGGCTGCTATTCAGTGATTGTGGGCATAGAGTCCGGGTCTGAAAAAATACTAAAGGATATGAAAAAAAGCCTTGCTCCGGGCATAATAAAAGAGAAGATCAAGCTCATTGACAGTTTTGGCATAGATGTAACCGGATTTTTTATAATCGGCTATCCTACTGAAACAAGAGAGACAATTGAGCAAACAATAAAATTTGCAAAGGGACTAAAGCTTAAAAGGGCTCACTTCAGCCTTTTCCTTCCGCTGCCCGGAACAGAGATAACAGAACAGCTGATAAAGGAAGGAAAGCTGAAAACTGTGAACTGGGCGGGTCTTTCATACACAAAGGTGCAGTATGTGCCGGAAGGCATGACCGAAGATGAGTTAAAAAGATACCAGCAAAAAGCGTTTATGGAATTCTACCTGAGACCGAAAATAATCCTGGGCATGATTAAGGAAATACGCTCCTGGGAGCAATTTAAGCAGCTTGCAAAGCGTGCAGTGGATTATGGCCTGGCGGGCCGGGCAGCATGAAAAAAATAATCATACTTGGCGGAGGGATAGCAGGCTTAAGCGCCGCTGAAAGGCTTGCCGGAAATTTCGAAGTTGTTGTGCTTGAAAAAGAAGAAGATCTGGGGGGGCTTGCGGGATCTTTCGATATAAACGGCAGGCGCATACCAAAATACTACCATCACATATTCTCCCATGATAATATCACAAAACAGTATCTTAAGAAAGCAGGGCTGCTGGATAATATCAAATGGAAGCATATATCAATGGTGATATGCAAGGATGGTAAATTCTACCAGTTTACAAACCCTTTAAAGCTTTTGCAGTTCAATCTCCTGTCCGTTTATGGGAGAATAAGGTATGCATTATTTGGGCTGTATGTATTCGTCGCCATGGACCCGTCAAAGCTCCCGCCCGGAATGGGGGCAAGGGAATGGCTGATAAAGTACGCAGGAAAAGAAGTCACTGAAAAGATTTTCAATGAGCTTTATGCAATTAACAAATTCAACACCCCGCTTGAGAGCATATCAGCAAAAAAACTTGCGCATCGACTAAAAGAAAAAGAGGCAATGGGCGTTTTTGGATATCCCCCGGAGGGACTTGACAGGATGATAGATTACATGAGAAAAGAGATAGAAAGAAAAGGGGGGAATATCATTGCAGGCATTGATATTAAAAAGATTGATTTGGAAAAGGGAATAGTTACAACAAGCAAGGGAAATATCGAAGGAGATGTGATAATCAATACAATGCCGCCTCCTGTATTTCTTTCGCTTTCTGAAGGGGTTCCCGCGGATTACCGGCAACAGTTGAGCAGGATAAAATACTGCCCCGTCGTAGGCATGGTAATAGGAACTGAAAAACTCCTAGGCAAGTTTTATTGGTACAACCTTTTCAGGGAGAGGGTGCATATAATAATGCAGCACTCATGGTTGTACGACGGCTATGGCGAGAAAGTATCGTGGGTATCCAGATATGGCGGCTCTGAGGAGGATATGGCTCTTACCGATAAGGATATAGAAACAGCATATGGGGATGTGCTAAGAAAATATTTTGCAGGCACAAGAATAGTGTGGAGCAGGGTATTCCGCAACAGATATGCATCGCCTATATATGACACAGAATATGATAGAAACAAGCCAGATTACAAAACACCGCTCAGAAACCTGTACATGGCAGGCATTGCTGTTACCTATCCGGAGATAAGAAATATGAATACAGCATTTAAGTCAGGCATAAAGGTTGCTGAGATAATAGCTGAAGAGCAAGCATAGACCACTATCCTCTCCGGGTTATCGCGAGGCATCGGCTTTGCGTGGAAATTAGCCG
>DUKS01000065.1:0-7540 GCA_013329215.1 Nanobdellota archaeon
GCTTAAGACAGGGCCTTGTTCAAATCAATGGCGAAAATCCCTAAAGAGCGTGGGCGGCAATGCAATGTCCGCTGTTTTGGCGTACAAGGGC
Organism: Nanobdellota archaeon; assembly: GCA_013329215.1. Taxonomy (GTDB): domain Archaea; phylum Nanobdellota; class Nanobdellia; order SCGC-AAA011-G17; family GW2011-AR17; genus UBA9640; species UBA9640 sp9640u. The sequence goes on from DUKS01000065.1 coordinate 92, forward strand.
TCAGAAGCGGGCGGCAAAGCGTGGGAAGCATGGCAGGCGATGGAATCTTTTGAAGGCAACACAAGGGCATTCAGGGAAATGGCAGAACCTGAGATAAAGGCAAGGCGGGAAAGAATTACGCAGATAAGGGCAGGTGGCGAGTCTTCAACAGGTGCAAACATCGAACCGCAAGTAAGCCCTGAAGAATATGAAAGAGTAATGCGCCAATCACCGGCAGGCATTGGAGAGCAGATTGTTGAAGATATTGATCTTCCTGTTATTGAACCTCCGGCAACCGAAGAATTTCCTGCAGAAACTCCTGCTGAAGAGCAGATATTCGGAGGAGCAGTCACATCTGCTGAATGCATTATAACAAAACCGGGCGTGGAATTCCCAAATGAGTATGGCGGCACAACTCGCCGGAACTCTGATTATCAATTTACAGCCAGAGGCACTGCAACATCTTCCTTATTAAGCGGAGGCGAAGGTGCGGGATTAATGGTTGCAGTTGTTAACGGCGGGCATATGCCATTATCCTGCGGTTATTGGACGCAAACTTCTGATACAAGCTGCTCGCGCAAGGAAGGGCAACCTGAAACAACTGAATGGATTGCTACTTTAGCACAGGAGGAAGCGGGTTATTGGTCGGGAAGAAGCAATTATATCCGAATGGATATTATAAACGGAGAAAAAGCTTATCCTGTTTCATGCCCTGTCGGTCCGGAAGGGCCTTCCGCTGGCTGAGAAGAATTAATCCGTTTTCATAAAATCCCCCCGAAACGTATATATACCATTGTTTCCTTAAGAGTTTCATGCCCGAAGAAAAAACAATAGAGTTTGAAGGCAAGAAGTACAAGATAGACATCTCAAGAAAAGTCTCCACCACAGGGGACTTTGACGAAACAGTAAACACCGTGTTCATAGACAAGGATGTTCCTGAAAAGTTCCATGAAGGCATTGCGGTGCATGAGATTTATGAGAGGCAGGTCCTTAAGAAAGGGCACAGCTACCAGTATTCCCACAATGAGGCACAGAAGCGGGAACTTGCATTCTACAAGAAGAAGTATGGCGACAAGGACGGCGAAAAGATGCTTTACGAGGAGGAAGACCTCGTGCTTGCAACCCCGGGAAGAAAGCCGCCTGTCAGGAAGAAGCCGATTGAGCCTATCCCCGCGCCTAAGATACAGACAATAGTACTGAAAGCGGTTATTTATGAGGGCAAGACATACATAATTGACAGCTCGAATTCGCTTATCGGGGATATTGTTGACTTTTATGAAAGGAAAAGGATTATTTATATTGACAAGGACGTACCTGACTGGCTGTTTGAAGGCATGGCAATATACACAATAGAGGAAAGGAAAATGCTGAAGCAGGGCTCAAGCTATGCGGCTGCGAATGATTTTGCGTCAAAAAAAGAGCTTGCATATTTTGAGGAAAAGCTGGGGTCTTCAGAGGCTGCGCAGAAAGCTATAAATGAAGGGCTTACAATACAGTCGCAGAAGTTTGCGCAGGACAGGAAAGAGCTTAAAGACGGCGAACGGAAAGTCATCAATGAAAATGTGCCGAAGTGATTAGAACGCAAGCAATGTCTTCTGGGTTTTCACCTCTTTCAACAGAGCACTGCTTTCACTGAACTGATTGATTGGGATTCTTAATCTTGCGGAAGCTGCCTTTAATGCGCCGTCAACTGTGTTAAACGCTTCAAAAACTTTTGACATGGCGCTCCTTACTGTTTCCCTCAATATCCCTACGCCGCAGGGCGCAAAATACTCATCCCTGACTTCCCTCAGGATTAAAACAGATGCCTGGCGCTTTATTGCATCCAAATGCTCTGCAACTGCCAATCTGCAGCTATAGTAAGCCCCAGTTACTTCAGATGCATATGTTTTCCTGCCGAAATACCCCTCATTGTCTTTCATGAAGAATATCTGCATGCCATTGTTCCAGCATGAGCCGGGCATTTTTGCCTCAATCACCTCAAAGCTCCACTGCCTTGGAAGCAGGATTATTTCATAATGGTTGCCGACATATTCGTCATGGTAAACGCGGTACTCGTTTATCCACGGATAATCCCTGACTTTTTTCAAAACATCCTTTGAAACAATGTCATCAACAGCTGTTATTGCCCATCTGGTCGGAACCATTTTCCTTTCAAGCTTTGAGCCTAATAATCCGGCTGTCAAAAGCTTTACCATCGAAGTCACTGTGTATTCGTGCCTGTAAAGGTCTGTAAGCGCTTCAACTGATTTCAGGCCGTTGTCTGAAACAACCGAGTCAACTTTCTTGGGAATAAAGGGATTCTCGGTGATTTCTGCTTTTTTTAGCGGAGCAGGATTTCCAATTGGAGAAGAATGATTGTTTAATTCCATAGCTAACACTGGTTTTTTTAACAAATGGAATTCCATGTCGCACGGCTTTTGAGCCATTGACACTTCCTGCATCACTTCCTTTAATTTGTCATTATTGCTTTTTATGTTGCTTGAAAACCTTGAATAAATCATTGAGCCCCTTCTCTGTAGAATGTCCTGAACTCCTAAACGTTCTTTGAACCATTCTTCAGGCGCTGACAGTCTGCCTGCTGTATCGTCGTGCTGGGCAGGCGCCAATATTCCAGCAAATACATTAGGATAATTGAACTGCCCGACAAAAACATCTGGCGGAGAGCTTCCATTGAAATCAAGATTCACTTTAGGCAAAGCTTCCCTGAACCTCTGAAGTATAGGGCAAAATCCCCTTTTGCATGAGTACTTGCTGTTTGCATTGCCCTTGCAGCGTACGCAGTCCATAAAGTGAAAATCAATTAAAAGGTTAAAAAGGTTGTGGGTGTCTGGCAAGTGGCGGATGGAGAAGGCAAGGCTCCGCCACCAGTTAAATATTTAAAGTGTATCTATATCCATTCTATAGCACAAAAAGCGTGCACCAGCAGGTGCTATGTGGGCTACGAGCAATACGAGTATGCCCGCACTGATGATCAACCTGTCTGCAGGTTGCGGGAGTGGCAGAGTGGTCAAATGCGCTAGATTCAGAGTCTAGTAGCTTAGTGCTTTCGCAGGTTCGAATCCTGTCTCCCGCAGTTATTTTTATTGAAAAGAGGTTTGGTTATGAAACTTAAGCTTGGAAAATACCGCCATTACAAAGGCAAGGAATATGGGGTTATAGGAACAGCAAAGCACAGCGAAACCTTAGAAGAGATTGTAATTTATAGAGCATTGTATGGAGAAAGGCAGCTGTGGGCAAGACCGTTAAAAATGTTTGAAGAAACAGTAATTGTGGACGGCGTTAAAAAGTCAAGGTTTGAATTAATCAGTAAAAGCAATTAGATATTTCTGCCGTAGACCGGCCTAATACTTCACCTTATATCTCAATAAAGCGCCAATCCCGCCCAGTCCTTCAAGCTCTTTGCCGCCCTCATGGCCGGAAGAAACAATCACAACCTCGCCTTTTGAATGGTCAACCATTCTCATTATGCTGTCTATCTCAGTGAAATTATTATCATTCTTTGCCTTCTGGATCAGCTTGTCAGTAACCAAAAGCGTAGCAACAGCGCCTGCAGATGCAGCATCTTTCACATCCTTCAGCCCGTAAGCAGCATTCCCTTCTTTCCCTATCTCCTTCATCAGCTCGTCAACAAGCTGGACTTCCTTTGCAGCCCTCTGCTCTGACAATGCGGTTTTCACCTCAGGCCTTTTAAGGACTTCATTAAGGCCTTCCCTGCCTGTGTGGTTGCAGGTAGCAAGAACAGCCTTCTTCGCAATATCCATATGCTTTTTTTTCAGCACAGAAAGCAGCTCATCCTTCCAGAACGCAGGCGAAGCAATAATCACCTTTTCGGCATTATGCCTTTTCATGTAATCAGCAAGCAAATCAGATGCTTCATCATAAAACCTGGATTCTTTTTTCTCATCAAGCCCTTTCTTGCTCACTTCGCCCTCAAACTCAGAAAGCCATTCATAGCCGTATGGCTTCAATAATGCAAAACCAGCCTCGCCCCTGTCCAGTATGCAGATGATGACAGACGCCTTTTCTTTTGTTGCGTCCTCAATGCGGTCAACCTGGTATTTGAGCCATTTGGGCTTTACAATCTTTACAATAGTCTGCTCTTCCACTTCAATCGTATGATGCGAGCCTGAAGGAACGTCCTCAGGCCCTTCTTTCACGATTCCCGATACTCTCAGCATGTCCGCTGTATATTCTGTTTTCTCAACAGCTATTGACAATGTGACTGTTTTCTTGACAACGGATTCTTTTGCATCAGAGCTGCCCATCTTAACTTTTCTTGTTGTCCTGCCTATTACAATGTCCCCTGCTTCTATAATCTGGCTTAATGCCCAAAGGTCATCCTTGTTCTCGGCCTGCACCTTAAGCTCCCCTGCCTTATAGTCCTTAAATATGATTTTCATGCTGTTTCACCGAAATAAGCCCAAAAGCGCTTAATAAGCTATGATAGAAAAGCTTTAAATATTAATAAAGGTATTCTCTATGCTATGAAGCTCTTAAAACGCGGGGATGCAGCAGCAGAGCTGTCGACATTTGTCATACTGATGGCGCTTTTCGTCATATTATACATAGTCCTGCTTCCGCCGGGCGACAGGGATATGCTTCTTAACCAGACAACGAGCTCTTCATCATCTGCGGGCGTTGCAGTGCCTGAAGGCGCAAAAGTGCTTTTGTCAGAATCTCCCGGCATGGTTTATTCATACTCAAAAAACATACAGACAGTAAAGCTTGAGCCCATACACCTTTATGAAAAAGACGAGACAACGCAGTTCAACCTCGTGAAATCACTGTCTGTCTCCAGGAACATACTCAAGGACGGCTACAAGAATGTCATATTCACAATGGATGACATGGAAAAGCTTAGCAGCGCAAAGCTGTTCATGGCTGTGTCAGAAAGCAGGGGCATGCTCACCATAAAGCTGAACGGGCATGACATATACCAGGGCGTGCTCACATCAGAGCAGCTGCCGATAGACCTTCCGAAAGAATACCTGCAGGCGAGCAACACGCTTGCCTTGTCGGTAAGCCTGCCGCCGTTCAGCCAGTTCTACAAGTCAAACTACTACCTGCTGCAGGACTTAAAGCTCATCAAGACATATTCAGTTGAGAACACCGAAGTTTCAAGGGCGTTCTTTGTTGACACAGAAGCAGGCACTGTAAAAAAGGCAACGCTCGGCTACATCGTGAACTGCAATGCTTTGGAGCCAAGGGGCTCGCTCACAATAAAGGTAAACAGCAGGCTGCTTTCAAAAGACACAATATTCTGCGACTTCCAAGAGGAAATCAAGCTGCCGATTGACACTGAATCGCTGGCAGACGACGGAAGGAACAGGGTAAGCTTCAGCATCGACAAGGGAGATTACAACCTTGACCAGGCTGCGATAAAAGTCGAGACAGGAAAGTCAACATACCCGTCCTACACATTTGACATTAGCTCTGACCACTACCAGTCAATAAAGGACGGAAGCAAGAAGCTGTTCCTGAAGTTCAAGCTAAGGGAGTCTGGCAGGAAGAAAGCGCTTGTCTCTGTGCAGGACTCAGAGTTCAGCTTTGACACGTCTGCATCAGAATACTCAAAGGACATTTCCGCAATGGTGGATGACGGCGCGAATTACGTGAAGATAGTGCCCAAGGAAGATTTTGAGATTGTGAACCTGAAAGTGATGCTGCAGTAACGAAGTTCTTGGTTTGTAGCTATTAACCGTATACATAGAAGGCGGTTTGGAAGAGAAGCGATAGGATTATTGCTTGATTATTTCAATCGCTCTGTTCGTTATAACTCTTCTTAATTTGTATGAATTTGCATGCACTGCATATGCATTCCAGCCCTGAATGGATTCAAGCAGGGCGCAAGCATTATTCCGGTCTTTTGTGCATAGCTCTTTGAATGCCTCAAGCCGGGTTTGCATTCGCCGCATATTCTTTTTGCGCAAAATGCGGAAGTAGTAAAAGCACCTGAAGCCAAGCAAATCAACGCCTCTCCCTAACGAAATGATTTTTGACTTTTGGGGGTGCAGCTCAAGCAAAAGCCAATTTTCAAGGAATAAGCTTATTTCTGTTTTCCAGCTTTCAAGCTGGGCCCTCGAACTATGCAATACTACAAAATCATCAACATAGCGAAGGTAGCATTTTGCTTTAAGAGTGTGCTTTACGAATTGATCAAGCTCATTGAGATAAATGTTTGCAAAGAACTGGCTTGTGAGATTGCCTAATGGCATGCCTTTGCCCTCTTGTTTTGAGCTGTGGTTGCGGAGTATTTTCCATATCAATTCCAGCACATCTTTATCAGCTATTCTCTTGCTGAGAATTTCCATAAGCTTTTGATGGGAAACTGTGTCAAAATAGTGCCTTATATCTGCCTTAAGGGCATAGCCCTGCACATAATTGTCATCCTGCAAGCTCTTTATTTTCCTGCCATTGCAGGAAACTTTGCGCTTGAAATAATCAAAGCGTTCTATTGCTTTTAGATTGCCCTTGCCTTTTCGGTTTGCGTAGCTGTCATAAAGGAAATACTTTTCAAAAATTGGCTCAAGGATATTGCAGATTGCATGATGCACAACCCTATCCCTAAAATTGCTCACTGAAATTCTTCTTGTTTTCGGGTCTCGAAGGATAAATTCATTTAACGGCAAAGGATTATATGTTTTTGAAATAAGCTCGTTATGCAGGCATTGCAGGTTTTCAGCAAGATTCTTCTCAAATTGCACAACATAAGGCTTTAATGTTTTATGCTTTCTTGCTTTTCTGAAAGCAAGCCCGAGGTTTTCCAATGAGCAAAGCTGCTCAAACAGGCGCTTGTATGTTTTCATTGTTGGAAATATGGCGCCCGAACGCAGAAGAGCTATTCCAGAGACACGGCCGTTGTTGTAGTTGAGGTTGTTGTTGCCGTTAAGGGCTGAATTGTTGATGAGGTTGTTAGCCCAGAGGGCGCGGCTGTGTAGCTTGCCAACCATAATAATCACTGATGCTTCACGATTTCACCCTTGCAGGCTACTCAGTGTCGCATCTGTATTGCACCCGAATGCCAAGTTTAAACAAAAGCATTCAGATTGGCAGGCGTGTAGCCCTAACGCATACTTGCGCCTGCGCTCGGACAAGAAAGAAGAATAGATAAAAAGAATAAAAACCTTTGGTTTTTAAGTGCAGGAATTATTGCGATAATTCCCACACAATAAAAAGCTTTGTATTTACCTGCGGTATCGGTTTGCAAGCTTTTTCTGCAGCGCTTCCATATTTGGGCCCACTGTATACTCGCCTACAATAGCCAACACTTCCTCAAGCGTTGGCTCCGCCAGCCCTGCGTTTCCTGTGGAACTTTTTGCGCCTTGGCTCGCTCCGCTCGCCACTGCTCGCTTCGCTACGCTCAGCTCGCGTACCCCAGAGACACGGCCGCCGCTGCAGCCGAGGCCGTCGCCGCCGAGAAGGGCTGAACCGTAGACGAGGAGGCCAGCCCAGAGGGCGCGGCTGAAT
>DUKS01000065.1:7777-7987 GCA_013329215.1 Nanobdellota archaeon
CGCAGAGCCATACTGCGAAGCGAGCTCTTCAAACAGAAAATAGGTTACAGGCATATCGCCAAATGAGCCAACAGGCAATGGTTGCATCGGGCCCTGCCTCTTCAAAAGCAGAACCCCGCTTTTTACTGCATCTGCAGCATTAGCTTTTGCATTGTCCATAAGCTCCTGAAACTCATCATTAACATAGTTTTCCCTGCCGGCAATGTGCTC
>DUKS01000038.1 GCA_013329215.1 Nanobdellota archaeon
TCTGGGTGCCTAAGAAATGAAAAAGGTATAACAGCCAATGAAACCATTATGAGCCTAATCACAACATGGAAGCAAAATGGCTTAAATCCCTTTACAGAGCTTAGAGCCGCCCTCTAAGCTTTCCACATACGTCTGCTCGTAAGGTTTATATACCTATATATAATACATAATTCTGTTATAACAATGGCAATGAGCAAAAGAGGGCAGGTAACACTTTTCGTGATTCTTGGCATAATTGTCGTTGCGCTGATAGTGCTTCTCATATCATTCAGGCGCGAGATTATACCAAGGGCTGCAACTGTTGAAAACCTTGATGCGACAATGGCTGACATTGAGAAGCACATAAGCGGCTGCCTGAAGGAAGCTGCAGACGAGCCTGTCAAGAGGATAGGCCTACAGGGCGGATACCTGAGCACGCCGGAAGGAAGCTACAGGAGATGGAATGATTATCCGATAAGTTTCCTGTGCTATAACCAGGCCGGAAAAGACACCTGCACCAACAGGTTCCTGACAAAAGCGAATATGGAAGAGCAGCTTGCAGCTGCAATCAAGGAAAACATAGGCAAGTGCCTTGACATCGAAGGCGCTGCAAACATTGGGATTATCAAAACATTTGATTTGGTCCTCGGCAACACCATGGATGTAAAAGCCACAATACTGCCCGATGAAGTAAAAGTTGAGCTGGACTATGATGTGCAGCTTAAGGCAAGAAAGTCAGACACGCAGAAAAAGCAGGGCATATTTGTCAGGGCAATAAAAGCGCCGCTTGGCGAGCTTTATGATGTTTCACAGGATATACTTGATGCAGAAACAGTTATCGGAAGGTTCGACCAGCTTACTTACATGCTCGCAAAGATGAGCAAGTTTACGATAGACGTTCAGAAGCCATATCCGGACAAAATTTACAGGCTCAAGCTCAGGGAAAACAATTATATATTCCAGTTCGCTGTTGAAGGCGAGCCGAGCTAGCAAGTGGTTATTGGCAAGCAGTAATTAGCCGCGTGCAGAAGGATAGCAGCTACAAACTAACAACTAAGGGTCATAGTGAAGCAACATGAAAATATACGAAAACCAAAAGTTTTCGAATATCCGAAAATCTTTCGGATTTTCGAATAAAGCAATACTATTGTTACTCGCATTTCTGGTTTCTGTTAGTTTTGCTTATGCTGCAAACGGCTGCGCTGAAAAGACAAAGGCAGGAGAATGGTGTGTATACACTTCTGAAGACAATGTTGCGGAGGGGGCCAAATTCACCCCGACAAGCTGCGAGCAGACAAGCTACTGCAAGATAGGCTGCTGCTACAGCTCAGACGAGGGAAGATGCTTCAAGAACACCCCCAGGGCGGCATGCGTGCAGGAAGGCGCAACATGGAATGATAATGCAGCGTGCGGCATTGACCAGTGCCAGAAAGGCTGCTGTGTATTGGGCGACCAGGCATTTTTTGTTACTGAAGTGAAATGCAAGCAGACAGCCTCATTATTCCCTGAAGTGGCTATGGTTTACAACAAAGAAAGCAAAACAGAAGCTGAATGCGTTGCTTCTGTTAAAAATGATGAAGTGGGCTGCTGTGTAAAAGAAGACAGCTGTGTCTTTACAAGCAGGGCCGGCTGCGATGTTTCAGCGGAGCCTATCTCAGGCAATGCCTCGGAAAACAAAAAAATTGAAGGGTTCTACAAGGACATGCTTTGCAGCAATGACCAGCTTAACTGCGGCTGCGCAAAGCAGAAAACAACTGGCTGCATGGGGGAGGATGTATACTGGTTTGACTCATGCGGCAACAAGGAGAATATTTACAACTCAAACAGGCAGGTTTCATATAACAACGGCTATGTACTGAAAGAAGCCGAAAGCTGCACCGCAGCTGCAGGCGATACAAACTGCGGCAACTGCGACTACACAGCCGGCACAGTATGCGGGGCAGACAAGGAAAAGGAAATGCCTGTCGGAAGCTCAACCTGCATTGCGTTAGGCTGCAAGACAACTTACGAGGATGATGTTTCACCCAATGCAAACGGCAGGACAAAGAAAAACGGGGAATCATGGTGCGTCTATGACTCAATGCCGGGGCTTGCAAGGGACCTTGTAGGCTCAAGGCATTACAGGCACCTTTGCATAAACGGAGAGGAAATGGTTGAAGCATGCAAAGATTTCAGGGAAGAGATGTGCGTGCAGGGCGTTGTTGGAAAGGAAGTGTTCAGGAATGTTGAAGCGCTGCAGGAAATGTTCAGCGAGAGCGATTATGTTGAAGCCGCGTGCAGGGACAACAGGCATGAGAACTGCTTCGCCTGCAACCAGTACCTGAAAGAGGTTGAGGAAGAGACAGGGTTGACAGACACAATTATAGAAAAAAGAAAGCAGTGCTGCACCGAAGAAACAAACAAGGACTGCTACTGGCTGCCTTCAGTTGTTGTTCCAGCAGTAAAAGAAGAGATACAGAAACAGCTTGACGGGACATGCGTTCCCCAGGTGCCGCCGGGATTAAAATTCTGGGGGGATGAAAGCAAAACCGCGCAAGCAGCACAAGATTCAACAGCAGAAGAAGGGGCAACATCTGAAAGCCCAAAGACTCCTGCAGAGCAGAAGTGCGCACAGGCAAGCTCAGAATGCACAGTTACATACCAGAGAAAAGGATGGGACAGGTTGCTTGGAAAGACAGGCGGCTCGATAATCAAAGGAATATTTGCAATAGGATGGTTTGACGGTTCTCTTGGCGGAGACAATGAGTGGACTGTGGTATACAACGGGCAATGCACAAAGAAAGACTGGGTTGTTGCAGGCAATAACATCTGCAAGAGTGTCGGGGACTGCGGCGCATATTATAATGTGCTGGGAAAACTGACCAAAGACGGCTATATTAATACGCTTAACGATGAAACAGATTATGGCATAAAAGGCAAATCAATGAAGCTGACTGACAATGATGCCGGCAATATAGAAGCCCTTATGGTAAAGCAGGGCGGGGAAGTGCCAGACTTCTGGGACCTCGGGGGCGACTGGTTCCTCGGCGTGAGCGGCGCAACAATGATCACGAGCGGGCTTGTTTCAAGCTGGGCCGCCGGATGGACATTGTCCGGCTTCGGGCTTGGCGCATTGCCGTTCTCTGGCGTTGGTGATGCATTCACGGATTCAGGCGTGTGGGGCGGGATATTCAGCGAAAGCTGGGGGGCTGCGGACCTTGCTAAAGAAGGAATAAGTGGATTAGGCGAAGATGTTTCATTATCAGCAGGAGAAACAATCTCAGATGAATTTTTACAGGAACAGGCAAAAGCAAGATTAACAAGCACTATAGAAAGTGAAGTCAGGGGCACTGTTTTGGCAGACCAAGACGCAATTACAGGCGCACTCGAGCCTGGGCAAACAATTGATAGTGTTATTGCGGAAAGGACACAGGAGCGTGTAAGCGCGGAGGTAACGGACCAGGCTGTCAGCGCAGAAGCAGATGCATTAAAGGAGCAAATGGTGGACCATGGCATTATTGACGAGAAAGGTGTTATAGAAACGCAATCGGGCTCGGGATGGATGGCAGCCCTGCAGACATACATGTGGGTAAGGCAGGTTGTGCAGCTGCTGGATATTGTGCTTACTGAGAATGTTGATGAAACATACACAATCACATGCATGCCGTGGCAGGCTCCTACAGGCGGCGAAGACTGCGAAAAATGCAACGATGTCATGAAGCCGTGCTCAGAATATAAATGCAAGTCGCTTGGCGCATCATGCTCGCTTGTAAACCAGGGCACGTCAAATGAAACATGCGTTGCAATGGACATTAATGACGTTAACAGCCCGCTGATAAGGCCGCTATGGTCTGTCCTCAGCCCGCCATATACGCTTGAGGAAGTCACAGAGCAGGGCAATCCGGGGTACAAGATAAAAGGCAAGATAAGACCGTTTACACCAATCATATTAGGAATCTCAACAGACGAGCCGGCAGCATGCAAATATGATGTAAAGCCTGGCACTGCGTTTGACAATATGCCTGGGCAGTTTGGCTCAAGCATGCTGCTCTACAACCAGACTGTCAGCTTTGCGCTGCCATCGGAGCTTGCGCAAGAAAATGCCACAAAAGCCAACAAGGGAGAGTACGGCATGTACATAAGGTGCAAAGACGCAAAAGGCAACAAGAACGAAAAAGATTATTTCATAAAGTTCACGATAGATGACAGCCCGGACTTAACTCCGCCTGTAATCAGGTTTACAAGCCTTGAAAACGGAGGCTATGTTGCAGCAGGCACAAGCCAGATTGACTTCAGGATTTATGTCAATGAATACGCAGAATGCAAGTGGAGCAGAAGAGACACAGAATACGAAATTATGGAACACAGCCTGGACTGCAGGAACTCAATGTTCGGCCAGAGCAGCATATATTTCGGGACATTTGAATGCTCAACCGTATTAAGCAACCTGACTAAGACAACAAACATGTTCTTTATCAGGTGCCGCGACCAGCCCGGGATGGCAAACAGCACAAGGAACACAATGAGCGAAAGTTACGAGTTCAAGCTTGCAGGAAGCGAAGCATTGAGCATAACATCAGTCTCGCCATCGGGAGACCTGTATACAAATGACGTTACAATGAAGGTGCAGACAGTAAGGGGAGCAGATAACGGGAAGGCAACGTGCGGCTTCTCAACAAGCGATGTGCCGTTCGGAAGCATGATTGCGTTTGCAACAACAGGCGCGGAGAAGCACGAGCAAACATTCACCGATATGGACAAGGGAGATTACAAATATTACATATCCTGTGTGGACAAGGCAGGAAACGAGGCAAGGAACGAAACGAACTTTAAGGTTACTGTTGACAGCACGCCCCCAATGATTACAAGCGTGTATATCGACAGCCTTTTCGGGACACTGCACATGGAATTTGATGAGGTATGCACCTGCGAATATTCAAGCGAAAAGCCAAGCTTCAACTTTGGGGAAGGCACTGTCTTCGGGAATGCAAACTCAACAATACATGACACGCAGGTAATAGGCAATGTTTATTACGTAAAGTGCAAGGACCTGTTTGACAACAGGGGAGAATATATAATCTACAAGGAAACCGCCTCCAGCTCTGTCACTGATTTTTTCTAACAGGCTAAAATGAAAAAGCGAATGCATAAAAAGAAAGGGCAGCTTCTCGCGCAGCCTTTCATATACATATTTGCGCTGATACTTGGCGGCCTGATACTTGTCTGGGGAATAAAAGCCATTGTAGACCTTGTTAACACGGCAGGCACTGCAGAGCTTGGAAAAATGGTAAAGAACATTGAAAGCGACGTGGGGGAGTTCTACAACCTTGACGAAGGCGCAACAAAGGAAAGCCAGCCGCTCAGCCTGCCAAAGGGGCTTACTTATTTCTGCGTTTCAGAGCTGAACAAGAAAGTTACAGGAACACCTGTTTGCAATAAAAAAGACAAGGCCGGAGCGATAAAGCCGTGCGGAAGCCTTGATGCAATTGACAAGGGGCTCATCGGGCAGTTAAGGATAGGGAATAACAATATATTTGTAACGCCGATGGCGCAGGCAAAGCTGAACAACGGCAAATTTAAGATAGACAAGCTGAAGCCGGGGCAGGGGGACGTCTTGTGCTATGCAAACGGCGCCAGCATCACGCTCACATCAAGAACAACGTTTGTTGAAGCCAGCTAAAAATAGCTATTAGCACGTGGCTGGCAGACTGTAGCTGTTAGCCTGTAGATACTACCCACCGGCTACTGCCTACCACCCATAGTCCAATAGCCACTACCCGCCGCAGTTATCTATATAAACATTCAGGCTCTTATATTTTCAAATGGAGTCTGTATTCAAGTACATCTTCGCGCTTATTGTAGGGGCGATGTTCATACTCTTTTTTGTGGGGTTTGCGCGCAATTACATAATACGGGCAGACACTGTGGACGCAAACGTGCTTGTGTCGGGGTTTGACGATTACCTTATGCTGCTTTCGGGCTCGACAGATTCGACTGTCAAGTATGATTTCGGCGCTGAAACAGCAATCCAGTTCAGCAGGGGCGAGCTTAAAAGCGGGACAAACGCAAAAAGGCCCACAAACAGGATAGTGTTTGCCCCAAACCAGCTGAAGGGCAAAAAGCTGATTATATGGACAAAGAGGTGGTCGTTCCCATACCCGATAGACAATTTCTTTTACATGACGAACGAGAAATACAAGCAGCTGATAATATCCGATGATGACACAGCCGGTTTTGTAAGTGAATTCGTAGACGAGATAAATGATACGTTTGCGATAGACCCGCCGAAGAAGAAAGACTTGCTGACAGCGCAGAACCTTGCAACAATGGCTTCAGCATACAGGCAGTACAGCAATGTGCGCTTTCTGGCTATTGTCAAAAGCCCGCTGCCTGCAAATACAGTGTCAAACATAAAAAGGGCAGTAACAAATGCAGACGTGGTTTCTGTAATAATCGAGAAAGACGAGGAAAGCGGCAACAATGAATGGAAGGATTATGGCACTATAAAGTTTGAAGACAGGGAAATGCCGTTCATTGGCAGGGAAATGATACTGGGAGCCATGTTCACAGAAAGCCCGGACGAGTACAGGTTTAATTTTAACAGGGCAATGCAGCGGCTTATGGACATAACAGACATTTACCAGAAAAAGGCAGAGATAATGAGCCCCCTTGACCAGACAAAAGGCTGCCAATACGGGCTTTTCAGCCAGTCGCTGGCAGGCTATAAGTCAAAAGCAGATGAAATCGCGGGAGACGAAACAATCTCGAGGGATACAATCGCGCTGCTTGCGCAGCAGGCAAAGGGCATGGATGAGAATGATATGGAAAATTTCGGCGGCGAGTGCCCGGCGGTGTTCAGCAAATGAGAATAATAAAAAACAAAAAAGGCGTTATCGAGATGATGGAAACCTTCATGATACTGTTTGTGATATTCATTCTCATAGGGTTTGGAATGTACTTTTTCTACAAAATATCAAGCTCATCAGGCCAGAAAACCCATACAGATATCTGCATAACGCAAAGCACAGGAATGCTGTCATCTATAGTCAAAATGCCTGACATCCAATGCAATGGGAAAGAAGCAGAGGCCTGCATAGACATCGCAAAGCTTGCCGCATTCTCAGAAGGCATAAAAGCCGATAAAAACAGGCGCAAGGCAATAGAGTCAAGCGTATGCCCAAAGCGGATTACTGTTGAACAGGCATACCCCTATCCTGACCTCGAAAGGAAGTCAAACATCACGAACTGCACAAGAATGGACCTGAACAACCCTGATTTTCCTAAAAACTGCGGCAAATGGAATGTTTTTGAGCCTGCAACCGCTAAAAATGCAAAGGCATCAAGGCTTATATCAACGCCGGTGTCATTATATTACCCGACAAAGGATGAATACGGCATAGGGAGGCTGGTCATCACATTATATACAACCACGTAAGGATACAAATGAGCAAAAAAGCACAGGGGGGCAGTAGAGACTCGCGTCTCTGGCCATCCCTGACCAAAGGTCAGGGAGGTGAAATGATAGGATTGGTTGTGATAGTTATCCTGCTGATAACCATATTAGGCATTTATATCAGGTTCTCATCAGGCCCAACAGAGACAACAACAGCGACAAGGGAAAGCCTTGTTGGAAAAAATGTTGTTTCCAGCATGCTGAATGCCAACCTATGTCCTGGCAGGACTCTCGAAGACGCAATAAAAGCATGCGCCAACAGCGAACAGTCGTGCGGCCAGGAGAGTTGCGAACTGGCAGGTACAGAGGCAGATTTGATGCTAAAGGCAACGCTTGGCAAGGATTATGCGCTAAATAACTATGAATTCTACATAAATACGACTTCAGGCAGGGAAATCATCAAAAAAGGGAGCCAAAAGCTGACCTGCCCAAAGGTTGGCGGTGGGACTTCCCTCAAAATACCATATACGCGAACCATAAAGGCAGGCGGCGCAACAATAGCAGCCATCTCTTTGACGACGTGCGCATAGTTTAGAAAGTAGTCTGTCGCAGGTAGCCGGTAGGCAACGGCTTGAGTCTAAAGCATTACTTTATTATTTATTACCTCAAAAACAAGCCGCAGAGAGGCGCTAAACGTGTTTAACTTGGCAGTAACAAACAGTCATTAAAGGCTATTTTGGTCCTATACGGCGTATAAACGCTGTTTTTAATGAAAGAGGCGTCCATATATATACTCTAGTATATACATCTTTATAAAGGGGAGCCGCTCCCTTACTTGTATCCATTAAGCTTTGCAGAGACATTGCTATGAATAACGACTGACGCGAAGCAGGGTGGAAATATACTCAGGAACAGATATCGGGAGCTACGGTTTCCGAAAATAAAAACATAGGGAGGTGCTTGTAAAATGCAAGTACTAAAAACCTTAAAGAAAGTAGCGGCGATAAGCACGGGTGTCGCAATGTTGGGAGCTACGCTGACCGGCGCATTAGCCCTAAACTTGAATGAATACCCAAAACCATTCGTGGTGGATGGCGTATATGACGAGAGCAACGTGTTTGTATACGGAGACTCAGCAATTGCAGCTGATGTAGCCGCAATGACAGACATCGCGACAAGCCTCCAGTACATGGCAAAGACTCCAGTTGTATCAGCTGGCAGCACTGTGTCAGTAACAGGCGGAAAATCGCAGCAGGTGCCGTTAGGACAGGGCATTTCAAATGCAACCTATCTGGACCCAACATTGCAGGATGATGATGTCAGCAGCCTGTTTGACGGAAAAATAAACTTCCAGGGAACAGACTATGATTCATCTGAAGAACTGCAGTTATGCGATGTAAGCGGACAGAAATACGGCGAGCCGTATGTGGCAACATCACTCATGCTGCCGGATGACGACTTCAAGAGCAATGTCTATCTGATAATGGGAAAAGACAAGATAAAGTACGCCTACAAGTTTGACAAGTCAATAAACGTGTCATTGGCAACAACGTCAAACCCGCTGGAAATAGATTTCCTGGGCAAAAGGCTAAAGATAACAGCCGTAACAGCAGGCGGAGCAGGGTTTACTGCAACTGTCGGTGACGAATACGATGTCAAAGAAGGCAGCTCAGTTACTGTTAACGGAAAAACAGTAAAACTGAACGCAGTCGGCAGTGCAAACGTAGTTATTGATGTTGATGGCGTTACAAAGAGCGTCGCCACTGGCGTTACAAGCACTGTAAACGGCATTGAAGTCTATCTGGACAGTGTTGTAGCAAAGACAAATGTCGGAGACTCATCTGCTATCCTTGTCTTGGGAACGCAGGCAAGAGAAACATACGCAGACGGCGATGAATTCATCGGCGAAGATGAAGACAACCCGAACTGGGTATGGGACCTTGCAAAGCTGGAACAGGATGGAGTTTCAGACACAGGCGGAAACTGCGACACAAATGATGCAACCACAAACCAGGGCATCAGGGTAGAAAACGACTTTGAAATGAACGACCTTGGCGACAACCCAACAGGAATCGGTCAATGCATAGACTTGCCGAACAAGTATTTGTCATTGTGCTTTGACAGCTTGTCAGTGCCTGACACAGACTTCCAGGACTACACAATGGACTTCGGATTAAACGAAGACTTGTCTGATGCAAACTGCGCGGCAGGCTCAGGAGCAACATCAACAGCAGATGCAGTACGTGTGTGGACAGATGT
>DUKS01000019.1:0-1409 GCA_013329215.1 Nanobdellota archaeon
CTCTACCACAACTTCACTTCATTATCATCCGGGACATACACTTACAAGGCATACGTTGTTGACCAGGCTGGAAACTTAAATAACACAGAAGAAAGGACATTCATAGTGAATGCAGTGCCCGTTGTGGCTTCTGTTGTATTAAATTCAACACTAGGAACTAACCTGACAACTGAGAATCTCACTGCTTATGTGACCTCTTCCGAGAATGACAGCGACGGCTATACACTTATTTATGACTGGAGAAAGAACGGGATTTCAGACACAGTGCTTAACATGCCGTTTGACGTGAATGGAAGCAATGAAAATTATACGAATGTGAAGGATTATTCAAGCTTCGGCAATAACGGCACACACAATGGAACAATAACTACAATGCCAAGATGGAATGCAAGCTGCAATGCATTCACTGGAAGCGGAGGATGCTACGAGTTTGATGCAATTGAGGATATTATTTCTGCGAGTAGCACTGCAACAAAAATGTCGCCAGCACAAGGTACGGTCAGCGTATGGGTAAAACCAAATGATGCCGCCACTGGTGTTACATATGTAATAGCAGGAAATACGAATACAAGAACTTATATAACCAGGGCTAATGGTGCTTTCTATGTATATAAAGGGGATTCCTCGTCTGTTTATGTTGTACTTCCAGCTTCTTCTGCAAATACATGGTATCAAATAGTGCTTACATGGGATAATAGCACTAACATGAATAATTATACAATGAAGGGCTATCAAAACGGAACATTAATAGATACGAAGAATTTTACTGGAGGGAATGCTGGTTCGTTTTTAAGGGCTGGGGCTTTTAATAATGGCATTTCTCATTTCAATGGTTCAATAGACCAAGTGCAAATCTGGAACAGGTCGTTGTCTGCATCTGAAATCGCAATACTCTACAGCAATGGAATGGGAATATACAACCGGACGCACTCCGACGCAACCACTAACGGAGATGTATGGTATGTTGTCGTAACGCCTGCTGACAAGTACGAGGACGGGACGCCTGTGGCTTCCAACAATGTGACCATTGCAAGCTCAACAACAAGTGTAACACTTACTTCGCCTTTGGACAACTGGTACACCAACAGCACAGCGAAGTTCGAGTGCCTTGCATCATCAAACATACCCCTGATTAATGTGTCTCTATGGCACAACAACACGGGCACCTGGGCAAGGAATGTGACTGTCTCAACAACAGCAAGCTCAGCCATTGCGCACTACACTGTAACAGGGTTAGCGACAAACAACTTCGTCTGGGCGTGCCAGGCATGCACTGCAGAAGGATGCACTTACAGCACGATAAACAGGACATTGTATGTGAAGAATATAAACCCAGACATTGAATTCCATTCAAGCTCTGTTGAAAATGCCACAAAGAGAGCAACTTACTATAACAATGCATACATAAA
>DUKS01000019.1:1629-22566 GCA_013329215.1 Nanobdellota archaeon
ACGTGGGGGAATAACGGAACGTGCGCAGCAGCAACAGACGACTGCCCCAACCTCACTATAGGAATGAGGGGAAAAGCGTACAGGTTTGACGGGATTGATGATTACATACAGGTACCCAACAGCGCATCTACTAACATTTCAGGAACGAGCATTACGGTTACAGCATGGCTTAAATGGAATATGCTCAGTGCTTATGGAGGCACGGTAGTAAAAACTTCAAACTCGGGATGGGGGGATGGATATGGTATATACGTACATAATGACAATACTGTAAAATTCTTTGTTAATACTTATACGAATATTGCATCAAAGGCTGTTACAGACGACGGCAACTGGCACCACGTAGTAGGAACATATAACGGCTCAAGTGTAAGAATATGGGTTGACGGTACAGAAGGCACGCCATTTGCGCTCAGCGGAGCAATAACAACAACCACAGGAACCCTTAAAATTGGGGCTGGAGATGTAGGGTTAACTCAAGATTATAATGGTTCGATAGACGAAGTTATGATATGGAACAGGGCTTTAAGCACAGAAGAAATCAACGCATCCTACAACGCAAAAATCTACTGCTATGACAACAGGACAGAGATTTTAACAGAAAAAGGCTGGAAATATTTCAATAATATAACATTTGAAGACAAGGTAGCCACTTTAAACGCAACAACAGGAAAAACAGAATTCAACACGCCGACTGATATTCAGGACTTTGCATACAAGGGAGAGATGTACAATGTTGAAACTGAAAATGGCGATTTATTAGTAAGCCCTGAGCACAAGGTTTATGCAAAGATAGAAAATGAGCTACCTATAAGCCCCGTCATGATGGGCGAAGTCAATGATATAAACAGTATCCCCCTCAACCTTATAGATGAGAACAAAACTCTTGAGGATATGAACTCCCCTCTTGCCTTTGAGGTCGTGCATCAAGGGCTTGAACTGCAGGGGGTTTTGCAGAATAAAAGCAATTTTTCTGCTGAGAGCCTTGTCAAGCTCGGCGTTTTTGGCGCAAGCCTTTCTGATTTTGAAGCAGGCTTCATCAGTATATTTGAGAATCATTCCTTCCAAAACTCCAATCGTTTCGCTGTTTTGAAAGGGCCTTTCTCAAGCTTTTTCAACTTCTCGGCGTACTCTTCCCTTACTTCCAGTGCATCTAACGGGTCCCAGCCTATGCTTTCACAGAATTCCTCGTCTTCTTTGGATAATTCTATACCCTTAATAAATTTCTCAAATATATCCTTCTTTAAAGCCTCTTCGCTTGCCACTTCTGACCAAGTAACCCAGGCAAAGCTCTCAAGCTCAGCCTTGAATGATTCTTCCACTGCTATAGACACGCTGACCATTTACAATTCACCCCGCGCTTTCATCCTTTGCAATGCCTCAAGCCTTTTCCTCATGCCTTCCTTCATAACTTCAGGCCAGTTTACTTCAGGCCTCTTGTCTAACCTGTCCTTAAGCCATTTAGGTATGGATACAGTTATTCTTGCCATGGTTAATGCCTCCTGTGTTGATATACGCAAATGCGTGAATATATATAAACCTTCCGCTCCAGAGAATATGTCTGAATATAAGCTTGTAAATGTCCAAGAATCCTCTGAAATGCTGCAAAACGGCTCAAAATTAAGCTTTTTGGATGAGAATTTGAGTAAAATAGAGGTTAAAGGCATAAGCAAGAAAGCCTATGACGGCAGGGTATATGATGTAACTGTTCCAAACCACATATTGCTGGTAAGAAGAAACGGGCTTGTTACATGGTCAGGAAACAGCTTGTACCGCAACTTCACTTCACTCTCTTCAGGCACTTACACATACAAGGCGTACGTCGTTGACCAGGCGGGGAACCTGAATAATACAGAAGAAAGGACATTCATCGTGAATGCTCCGCCAGTTGTGTCTTCTGTTTTAGTGAATTCAACGTCAGGCAACAACCTGACTACAGACAACCTAACCGCATATGTAACCGCCTCTGAGAATGACTCTGATGGCTACACTTTGATATACGACTGGAGAAAAAACGGAATCTCTGACACAATGCTCAACATGCCGTTTGACGTGAATGGAAGCAATGGGAACACGAGCAATGTGAAGGATTACTCAAGCTTCGGGAATAATGGGACTATTGGAAATGGCTCAGAAACTTCGCATCCAATATGGAATGCAAGCTGCAGTGTGTATTCTGGTTCTGGCGGCTGTTATGAATTTGACGGAATTGATGATGGGATAAGAATCGGGCAGAGTATAACAACCGGTAACGAAAGCACTATAGAAGCATGGGCGAATGTAAGAACAACCGCTGCAGGGTTCAGGGCAATATTCTCAGGAAACTCAGGAACAAACTATTGCATATTTGGATTTAGTGCAACAAATATTTTATTTAGAACAGATGGCGGTGCAGGCATTGGCTATGATGAGTTTTCAACAATCAACAGCCCGATAACTGCCGGCAATTGGTACCATATAGTCGCAATTAAGAATTCTACAGGCAAGGGAATTTTTGTAAATGGGGTTCTTCAAGCATCAAACAGCAATACCACGGCATGGACCGGCTTAATTTCAAATCCAAGAATCGGAATGCGCCCTGTAAATGATTTGAGACTTAATGGAAGCATTGATTCATTAAGGATATGGAACAGAAGCCTTTCATCTTCCGAAGTAGCAATGCTTTACAACAACGGCGCAGGATTGTACAACAGGACCCACTCCGACGCAACCACAAACGGAGATGTATGGTACGTTGTCGTAACGCCGGCAGATAAGTATGAGGACGGGACGCCTGTGGCTTCCAACAACGTGACTATTGCAGGCTCAGCCACAAGCGTAACACTTACTTCGCCTTTGGACAACTGGTACACCAACAGCACAGCGAAGTTCGAGTGCCTTGCATCATCAAACATCCCCCTGGTTAACGTTTCGCTGTGGCACAACAACACAGGAACCTGGGCAAGGAACGCAACTGTAGCGACAACAGCAAGCTCAGCAGTTGCGCATTACACAGTTACCGGATTAACAACTAATAACTTCGTTTGGACGTGCCAGGCGTGCACTGCAGAGGGATGCACTTACAGCACGATAAACAGGACATTAGTAATTGATATTGTAAACCCGGATATTTCATTCCATTCAAGCTCTGTTGAAAATGCCACAAAGAGAGCAACTTACTATAACAATGCATACATAAATACGACAATCACAGAAACATCAAACAACTACTCCGCATTCATTGACTGGAACAGAAGCCTTGTTGGATATTGGAGGCTTGAGAATGACAATGGCACGTTCTTTGAAGACTCGTCCACGTGGGGGAAGAACGGCACCTGCACTACAACCGCGTGCCCCAACCTGACTACAGGAATGAGAGGAAAAGCATACGACTTTGACGGAAGCAATGATGCGGTTATAATCACCAGCCCGCCAAACCCGACAACTGCAGGCACGCTGGAGGCATGGGTTAAGGTTGACGGGTGGGGCACGAACTATGACGCTGTTATCTTCAAGGGCATAGGCCCAAGCTGGGGGCAGATTGACTATGGGCTGTTCAGGCAATCAACAACAAGCACATTTATCGGCACAATAAGCGACGGCACTAATTCCTTGGGCTCTTCCCAAGAGATTGCTTCATCCGCAATAACACCAGGCAACTGGTATCACCTTGCATTTACATGGAACAGTTCTGTTGTAAAGTTCTACACCAATGGGCTTCAAACCGACAGCGGCAACTGGGCGTACACTGCAAATGGCACAAGGGCTTCAACAATGGATATCGGGTTTGATACTGAAGAAACATACTATCCGTTTAATGGCAGCATAGATGAAGTAAAAATCTGGAACCGCGCCTTATCTCCTGAAGAAATCAACGCCTCATACTCAGCAGGCGTCTGGAAGCTCTACCACAACTTCACTTCATTGTCTTCAGGCACATACACATACAAGGCATACGTCGTTGACCAGGCAGGAAACCTGAATAATACTGAGCAGAGGACATTCATAATAAACACAGTGCCGACGCATGCAAACCCGACATTGAGCACTGACTCCGGAAATAATCTTGACAGCGACAATATAACAGCTTCAAACACGTCAACAGCTGACATAGACGGAGATGCAGTAACAAACATCTGGAACTGGTACAGGAACGGCGCCTCAAGCACTGTATTAAGCCTGCCGTTTGAAGGCGGCTCCACTTCAAGCTTCAGCAGGGATTACTCAGGGTTTGGCAACAATGTTTCAAGCGCAGTGGGAAGCCCTGTATGGGGCGCAACAAGCGGCTACCAGAACACAGGCGGGTACAGCATGAACGGAAGCGATTACCTGATTATACCTGATTCAGACAGCCTTAACCTGAGCACGAACAACTTCACAATAACAGCGTGGGTAAAAGTGCCGAATAACCCCGTAAGCTCAGCCTCCCCGAGATTTATATTCAATAAAGGCAGCGGCGTTGGAAGAATATGGGTCTATCTGGGAGCAAACACAAACATTCTCGCCGCAAACACATACTTCGGCGGCGGTGATGACTTTTATGCAACCTCAAACGGCACTGCAATCAACAACAGCGCATGGAGATTTATTGCTTTCGTTGTAAACAGAAGAGGATATGAACTGCTGTACCAGGACGGGGTGCTTGCAGGCATGGCTAATATCTCGAACGCATCCGCTATTTCTGTGGACGCGGCAACACAGATACAGGTTGGCATTTCACAAAGCACATCAGGCACATACTTCAACGGCACAATAGACGACATGAGGCTGTACAATATGTCCCTGACTTCGGGCCAGGTGCTTGCGCTATACCAGAACAAGACAAATGTGATACACTCTTCCTTGACCTCCGCAGGCGAAACCTGGTCTGCCTGCGTAACGCCGAACGACGGACAGGATGACGGCTCCACATTATGCACAAACACAAACATTACCATCAACACTCCGCCGCCAAAGGTCACATTGGCAGAGCCAACGCACGGCAATAAAACAATGACAAACAGGAGCGTGAGCTTCCGCTGGCTTGCAGTGGCAGATGCAGACGGGGACACAGTAACATACAACCTGTCAATCAGCTGCTATTCAACAGCAGGGGGAAGCTGCAGCCCGTCAGATGACAGGGCATACAGCGCAACAGGGACAACATACAACCTGACTGAAGCTACAGAGCTGCATTACCTGTGGGATGACAATTACTATTACAACTGGAGCGTAACCGCCTATGACGGCTATGTATACGGTGAAGCAAGCAACCAGTCCAACTTCTCAATAAGCTCGGAAGTCATACTAAGCATGGTTAATGACACTGTCAATTTCGGCGATTTAAGCATAAATGACATGTCCAATACCACAAACAGGGCGCCTGCGCCAATGCAGATAGAGAACAGGGGAAACGTGCTTACAACAGTAAACCTGTCTTACGCAACAAGCCTGTTCGCGGCAGCAGGGCCTATGCCGAACTCGTATTACAGGATAAGGGTAAACAACACGCCGGGCTACATAAGCGCATTCAATGCAACAGGCAGCCAGGTTTCATGGGCGGATGTGCCGCAGGTAAACCAGACGCTGTTTAACATGCTGAATTACTCAACAGGGAACGACAGGGGAGACATACATATACACGTGCAGGTCCCGGACGACGAGCCTTCGGGAGACAAGAGCTCGATACTCACAATAACAGGGTGGTATGCAGGATGAGAAATAACAAGGTGCTGCTGATTGCAATGATGGCGGTTATGGCAGTTGCCCTGCTGTCACCTGCGGCTTCTGCGCTGGGAGTGACCCCGGGAAGGACGACAATCGAGTTTGCGCCAAATTCAGAGCATGAATTAAGCTTTGACATAATCAATGACCAGCACAAGGACGTAAAGGTGATGATAGGCATAGAGGGAGACGCAAAGGACGCAAGCATGCTGCTGAAAGAGAGAATAATAGCATTAAAACCAGATGAAGAAAGGAAAAAGATATCATACAAGCTCAAAATGCCGAAAGAGTTTGAAACCCCGGGAACGAAAGAGATAAGGATATCCATCACAGAAATGCCGGACGAGAAGTCTGACCAGCCTGTTACAGTTGGCGCTATGGTCGGCGTGATAACGCAGGTAAGGATTAAGGTGCCTGAGCAGGGCAAGTACCTGCAGATAGAAGGGATTGAAGTGTCAGAAGGCCAGGCCGGGGAATACACAACATTCCTTGTGCCTGTGAACAACCTGGGCACTGAGAATATAAACAAAGTAAAGGCAAATATCACAATATTGGGGCCCACGAACGAGCCGATTGCAACTGTTGAAACGCAGGAAGAAAGCCTGGGGCCGATGAAGAGGGCAATGCTAAAGGCAGTATGGCCTGCAAACGTCAACCCGGGAAAATACTTTGCAGTCGCATACGTGGCCTATGATGAGAAGACAGCAAGAGCCGAGAAGATATTCAATGTTGGAAAGGCGACAATAGAAATACTTGGCATTGACACAAAGAACTTCCAGCTGGGCGGCATCGCAAAGATGGACGTAAGCCTGAAGAGCAACTGGAACGAAAAGCTTGACGTGTTCGGGCAGCTGCTGATAAAGAGCCTGGACATGGATGTGATAGGCGATGTCAAGACATCAACAGAAGAGCTTGAGCCGGGCAGGGAGAAGGTGCTTTCAGCATACTGGGACACTGCGGGAGTAAAGGAAGGCAAGTATTACCTTACATTGAGGGTGAACTTCGGCGAAGGAATGTACCTTGAGAAGCAGTTTGAAACTGTTTTGTCATTGAACGGGATGAGCATATCGCCGCTGGGCCTGACAGGCAAGGTTACTGCAGGCGCATCAGGCAACAAGGGGCTCATGATATTCCTGATTGTAGTGCTAATCATTATAAATGTCGGATGGTTCGTATATATGAGGAAAAAGAAGCAGTAAATGAAACCAATTAACGAGACAGACATTGAAAAAGCAAAAGTCCTGCTTAAGCAGGGGATTCCCAAGGAGAAGATTGCAAAAGCATTAGGGATATCTGAAGATGCGTGCGAGATAGCAGCTGCAAGGCTCAGGAACGAGAAACTCGGGAAAACAAGCTATAACAACCTTTATATGACATTAACCGACCTGCGGTTTGCAACAAACGAAGAAGTGGCAAAATACAGGGCTGAAAGATTAAAATGCGGGCATATTGTTGAGATTGGCTGCGGAATAGGCCTGCAGAGCATTGCATTTGCAAAAACATGCAAAAAAGTCACTGCAATAGACATTGATGAGAGAAAAGTGGGATACGCGGGGAAGAATGCGGCTGAAGCGGGCGTAAAGAACATCGAGTTTATGCACGGCGACGCGTTAAAGCTTGCGAAGAATATTAAAAAAGCAGACATTGTTTTCTGCGAAACAGAACGGGATGCTGAGGAAGAAGAGAGGAAAATAGAAAACATAAGGCCGGATATCAAAAAAGTGCTTGAAACCTGCGGAAAGCTGACAAAAGACATCTGCATTGAAGTGCCGCCGCAGGTGAAAGAAATCCCATTTGACTGCGAGAAAGAATACCTGTCTGTGGGCCATGAGCTGAACAGGCTGGACCTGTATTTTGGAAAACTGCAAAAAGCTGATATTTCAGCTGTCGCGCTGCCGGCGGGAGACAGGCTGGAGAAAAAAGGTGAAGAAGAACTAAGCCCAAGCCCCCCCTTAAAATACCTGTACGAAACAGACGGCGCCGTGAAAAAAGCAGGGCTTGAGCCTTACATCCCCGCAAAGGGGCTTTTCATCTGCGGCGAATACCTCACTTCTGAAAAAAAGCTTGAAAGCCCGTTCTTCAAGGCTGTTTTTGAAATCAGGCGCAAATGCAGGGGGCTGAAAGAAATCATGTCGGCGCTGAAAAAGGAAGGCTGCGGCAAGGTAATCCTGAGGATAAAGATAAGCCCCGACAAATACTGGGAAGAGAGAAAGAAATATGAAAGCGGGCTTGAAGGAAATGAAACCTGCCACCTGTTTTCTGCAAAAAATGAAATGCTGGTATGCAAAAAGACACCTTAAATCATAAATTAAGGTTTATTAGTAAACCTTAAGTCATGGTAGAAAGGTTTATAAGGAAGATGCGCGACTTAAACCCCATGCAGGGCGCATTAAAAGATTGGAACCCGTGGTGGGCTGAAAAAAGTGTGCCACCAGAAAAGAAAGGCATCGAAAGGGCCTCTATCCTCAAGGAACTGTTAAAGCTTATTGAGGCAAAGGAGATAGTAGTGCTTACGGGCGTCAGAAGAAGCGGAAAAAGCACGCTGCTTCACCAGATGATAAGCAAGCTAATAGAGGGGCGAGTGAGCCCGAAAAACATCATATACTTCAATTTTGACGAGCCCGTTGCGCCGGGAGAAGGAAACCCGGCAGACTTTGTTTATAATTCATTCCTTGAGCTAAACAACCCGCAAGGCAGGAAATATGTTTTTTTTGATGAAATCCAAAATATACGGGAATGGGAAAGATGGATTAAAAAAAGCTATGACCTATATGGGAAAGATGTAAAGTTTATACTTACAGGGTCCAATAATTCTATGCTTTATGACAATCTCTCCAGGCTCCTGACCGGAAGAATCCTTACTAAAGCCATATACCCCCTGTCTTTTGAAGAATTTCTTATATTTAATAATGTAAAAATAAAAGACGCAGATATGCAAAAATCCGAAATAAAGCATTTTCTCATTAAGTATATGGGCTACGGCGGCTTCCCGGAAGCGGTGCTGGAAGAAACCGACGAGATACGAAAAAAGAGGCTGGAAGAATATTTCAATAGCATCATATTAAGGGGCATTGTGCAGCCAAATAATATCCGGGAAGTCTCAAAGCTTATGGAGCTTGCCAGATACCTTATAACAAACAATGCATGCATTTTAAGCTATAATAACATTTCAAAAGCAATAGGGCTGAATATAACAAGCCTTAAGGAATACCTCCGGTTTCTGGAAAATGCATACCTCCTTTTCCAGCTTAATTTCTTTTCTTATTCATTGAAAGAAACAATTATGGTGCAAAAGCCAAGAAAGATATACAATATTGACAATGGCATGAGAAATGCAGTCGGCTTCAGGTTTTCAGGTGATGAAGGAAGGCTTGCAGAGAATATTGTTTTTATAGACTTGAAAAGAAGGGGCAATGAGATGTATTTCTGGAAAGAAAAAGGGGAAGTTGATTTTGTAATAAAACATAAAGATAACAGCCTTACTGCAATAAACGTGAGCTATACGGATAGAATAGGGCAAAGGGAAATAGATTCATTAATGGAATTTAAGGGCAGCCACAAGCATGCAAAAACAATGATAACTATTACAAAAGACATTGAAAAAAAGGATAAGGGAATAGAATATATTCCCCTTTGGAAATGGCTTCTCCAAAATTAGTCTTTCATCATGTGCCAGTCAGGGCAGCAGCTTTCGTGCATTCTCATTTTGCAGCACTTTGCAGCGCCAATGAACAGCAGGCCTATTAGGTAGCCGACAAAACCGTATGTAAAGCCAAGGTTCAGCTGCAGTATGATCCCATGGATCATAGCCGCAAATCCTAATGCCCCAAACAGCACTGCGCCCAGAAAGTACAGGCCCTTGGCCCCTTTGTCGCGCCAATTGCAGCACTTCCCGTCTTTGTTCGCCAGTTTCATTTTAACACCTCCATTATTTCAATCCAAGAGCTTTTTTGATTGCCACCCTGTCAAACCCTATTATATACTGCTTGTCCACCATTATGACAGGCACCCCCATCTGGCCTGTGGCTTCTATCATTTCAGCGGCAGCTGCCCTGTCTTTTGATACGTCAACAGCCTCAAACTTGACATTATTTTCCCTTAGAAACTGCTTTGCCATGTCGCAGTAAGGGCATGTCGGGGTTGAATATACTTTTACTTTCTTTTCCATTTTTATTTCGCCTCCAGCTCCTTCAAGGGTTCGCTCGCGAACCAGGGTTAGCCTCCTTTGATGCAATAATAGTCGCTAATATAGTATAAAAAGATTGTTGTGCCGTAATTTTACTTCCTTCTCCAGAAATAAGCCAGCATCGGGAGCCCTGCAAGCGCCATTGCAATGGAAAGCATTTGGCCCATTGTAAGCCCGAAAGCCACAAACCCAAGCTGCACGTCAGGCTGCCTGAAGAATTCTATGAAAAACCTTAAAGTGCCGTACATGGCTATAAAAAGCGAAAACATGACGCCGTCCTTAAGCTTCCTGTTCCTTATCGCGTAAAGCACTGAAAACATGAACAGGTTTTTCAATGCCTCGTAAATCTGCGAAGGGTGCCTGTAGCCTTCTGCATCCCTGAACTTTACAGCCCAAGGCACATTTGCTATCCTGCCGTAAAGCTCACCGTTAATGAAGTTCCCCAATCTTCCAAGGAAAAGGCAGATTGCAACAGGGATCACGGCAATGTCAGCAAGCTTCCAGAAGCTTATCCTGTGCTTTCTTGTGAACCAGACGCCTGCAGCTATTGCCCCAACAAGCCCGCCATGGAACGAAAGCCCGCCCTTCCAAACCGCGAATATATCCAGCGGGTTTGATATGAAATAGCCCAAATCGTAAAACACAGCATAAAACAGCCTTGCAAATATGATTATCGAAAGCAGGGTGTATGCAACAAAGTCAAGCACGTCATCCTTTTCAAGCCCCATGTGCCTTTCATTTGCAAGCTTTTTAAGAATAAAGTACGTCAAAACAGCGCCAAGCACATACGCCAGCGCATAATACCTTATTGAAATCGGCCCGATATGCAGCAAAACAGGGTTAAGGTTATGCACAAACATGCTTCATCCTCTTTGACATCCAGCGTACAATGATTCCAGCAATAAGCATGCCTAAAGACAGCATTCCAAAGGTTAAAAGCATTCTGATTGCGGCAAGCCTGAAAAACGCCTCTGGAAGCAGCACAATAATTTTGTCTGCAAGCGGGTCCATCAGCCATAAATTGTTTGTAAACAACGTCTTGTGGAACAAAGTGAAGAACGCCTGAAAGTTCAATGAAAGCAGAAAAAGAAGTATTGCAGCGCCAACTGATGAAATTCCCCCAAACAAAAGGCAGCCCGAAATCAGCTTTATGTCTTTTTTAAAGAAAGCATAAGCCATAATTGCGGCGCACAAAAGCATTGAGATGGCAAGCATTGCATAGCTTAATGTGAAAAGCGATTTTACATCTTTCATGTGCAATGCCTCTTTCTCATTGAAAAAAGTGCGGTTCAATTCCTGGCTTCCCCTTATATAGCCGATTAAATTGCCTGCCCTTGCGCCTGCGTCAGGCAGCTTTGAATAAATGTTGTTTGCGCTGAAAAAAGAGGTATACATCTTTTCGTCAAATGCAGTTATCCTGACAGAAGAAAGCAAATACAGCAATAATGCAAAAATGCAGAATATGATTATTAATATCCTGTTCCGGTTCATTTCATGCACCTTTTAACTGCGTTTTCAACCCTTTCCATGTTAAACCCGCGCTCATCAACAAGGAATTTTATAATGCCCACCCTGTCAATAGTATTCCATTTCAGCTTATAATCCTTTACAACCGGCATATGCATGATATGGTTGTATACCTGCTCCCAGGCGTACTCGTCTTTCCATCCAAGCTCACTGAACATTGTTCCAAAATCATCGCCGTATTTCAGGGCCATCTTAAGCGCTTTTTTCTGGCCAATGCCGTAAATGCCTTTATTGTAATCAGTGCCGACAAGCATTGCAAGCGCGGCAAGCTGCTTTCTTGATATCCCGAGCTCTTTAAGCATATGCTCAAGCTCAACATACTGCATCCCTATTATTATCTTATCTCCTGCCGAAGTTTTCCTTGTTTTTGACATTGTCAGGTTCACAACAAGCCTCGACGCATTATATAGCAGCGAATCATAATCCTGCGAAGCAACAGCCCACGCATCCCCATTGCTGCAAATATAGGCTGCCTGCGCCTCGCCGTCAGAAATTGCCTGCACAACAGGAAGCCCCATGAGGGAAATAAGCTGTTTTGCATCTTCAGCCATCTTTAAGGTTATTGTTTCAGAAACCCTTGGCATTACAACCGGCTCGGGCTTTTCATCAGGCAAAAGAAACGGGCCGTCAAACACAAATACAGGCTTTGCACCCATCTCAAGAAGCCTTGCCGTCCTGTAAAACAATCCTGACAAATGTGTTGTCACATTGCCCTTATCGTCAGCAAGCAGGGGCATTGTACGCACGAACTGGTGCAGCTGGATGTAAGTGTCAACCGCAATCTTTTTCCCCTCAAGGACTTCTTCCTTAAGGTTGCGGAAGTTCACAAGCTTTGCAATGTTAACGCCCATGGCAAAAAAGACCCACTCCGCCTATTTATTTTTATTGGTAGCGGGTGCCGCGCTTAATTCATACCCTGCTTTTATTGCGGCAATGTTTTCATTACCGAATTTTTCAGGAAGAATAGCTAAAATCAGCGATTCATCCAGCCCAATCCCAAATATTTTCAAGATAAAGCCCAGCGCAACCATGTTAAGCATGGCCTTTTTTGAAAACATCCGCTCAGAAATTTTCGAGAACGGTATTTTTTCAGCCGCCAGGAGCATATTAACAGATTCGTCCATGATTACCCTTTTGGCATTAATCTTGGATTTTGTCTTGTCAAGCACAAGCATAAGGTCTGCTGTTTCTATTATTGGATTGGATATCCTGCTTTTTGAAAAAATAATATACCCCTGGATTCCACCACCCCTCATGGCGGCATCATAATCGTACATTGCAGAGACTTCAAGGGATTTTGACATAAGGTATTCTGCCAGAATGCTTCCCATAAGCCTAATGCCCTGCCCCCCGCTCCCTGTTATTGCAAGCTTAACCACTTTTTATTATCCCCATCTCATTATCCTTTAGTTTTCTGTTTTCGTCCGTTATCTTATATTCTGTTTTAAGCCAATTCAACAAATCACACCCTGTCTTAAACAAAGGCGATTTTGAGCGGGTAATGCATTTTGTCCTTATTTCAACAAAGCTGAACCCTTTCCAGCTTATTGCTTCGCTCATGCATTTCTTCATATGCTGCACGTGCGCAGGAGTTGTCCTTGCATAAAAATGCTTTTTGTTTAGCGTGGATAAACCCTGAATGTTTATCGGCTCTACCGCGCTTCCTTGGGGGGAAGTCAATGTAACAGCGCCAATTTGGGAGGTAGGGGCAAGCTGGCCGCCTGTAAGCCCATATAATTCATTGTTGATACATATCACAGTGATATCAATATCTCTCCTTGATGAATGGAGCATGTGGTTTCCGCCTATGCCCAATAAATCCCCGTCGCCGCTTACAACAATGACGTTCAATGCAGGGTTTGCTGTTTTTATTCCCTCTGCAACCGGTATTGCCCTGCCGTGCGTTGTATGAACCGAGTCCATATTCATGTACCCTGCAAATCTCCCTGTGCAGCCAATGCCGGATACAATAACGGCATTATCCTTTGATAAGCCAAGCTCAGCAAGAACATTTGCAAACTGAGCGAGAATAATGCCCAAAGGACAACCCTGGCACCAGATGGCAGGCATCATCTCCTGCTTTATCAAATCATTCATTGAGCAACCCCTTTCTTAGTTCATCAATCGCAACCAATCCGCCCAAAACAGGAACTTTTTTAATTTCTCTTTTTAAAAATGCCTCAAGAAGCAAGGCATACTGCGAGTCATTCATTTCAACCACAATTATTGTTTTGTACTTTTGGGATATTTCTTTTATTTCCTCAAGCAGAGGGAATATCCGTATCGGCCTAAATAATGCAAACTCTCCTTTAAATTCAAAAACAGCCCTTGACAATATGCCGTAGCTTATCACCAGCGTATCAGAATTATTGTTTTCAATGTACTCATAAAATTTGTAATTATCCGCGGCGTTGGACAGCTCATCCTTGTAAGATTTGTACCATTGCCTGTAATATATGGAATCTTTTGTTTTGGGAATGCCTTCCTTTGAAAGCAGCCCTGTAAAATGCCTGCTTCCATGCCCAAGTGGCTTTAAATCCCTCTGTTTTAAACTTATTTTAACCGCATCCAAATCAACCGACTCAAACAAATGGCTCAGCATCCCGTCGGTAAGAAGATAAACAGGGCATTTTGCCTCCTCTGCCGCATTAAATGCTTCAATAGTATATTTATAGCATTCCTCAACCGAATTTGGATAAAAAGCAATTGAAACAAAATCGCCATGCGAGCCATGATACGCCTGCAAAATATCACCCTGCGCAGCAAGCGTTGGCATTCCAGTGCTCGGGCCTACTCTTTGCGAATTTACTATTACAACCGGAACGCGCATCATATGCGCCAATCCAATGCCTTCCTGCATCAGGCTAAAACCAGGTCCCGAGGTGGCTGTCATTGATTTTTTTCCGGCCAACGAAGCGCCTATAACCATGCTGACAGAAGCGATTTCATCTTCTGCATTTACAAATGCAATTCCGGATTTTGACAGTCCCTGCATTATCTCAGAAGCAGGAGTTATCGGATAGCCGGCATAAAAGCCGAGCCCGGCCCTTAATGCGCCCTGCACGATTGCCTCATTTCCGTCAACCAGCTTTTTTGGCATCGTATTGCGACAGATTATTAGTATTTAAATATTGTTAAGCAAAAAAAAGGGATTGTATGGGTAATCCTGTAGGTTATATGACATTTTGAACAGGATTATCCATCAGATAATTCTGCCTATTTGTCATCTAAGTCGCAGAATTATCTATATCATCCCGGATTAACAAGAACCAAAGTAAAAAAACGGCATATAGATAATTCCCCCAATCATGCAGTATAATCTGGGGGATTATCTATCGGAGAATTCCGCCTATATGTGCGGTATAATGAGCAGAATTCTCCATAAAGCAGGGATAATGCTTATAAAGAAAACAAGGCAACATAGTCATTATGAAAGCAGGCATAAAGATATACTCTGACAAAATTGGATATGATTACCTGCCAAAGATAATAGGGCACGCTGATTTTATAGAAATCCTTCCCCTGCCTGACAATGGCTTTTACAGGAAGTTCAAGGACTTTGACATCCCTTTCAGGATTCATGCGCCTCACCAAATGCAGGGCGCGGACCCCGGAGACAAAAACGCGGCTGAAAGGACAAAGGTATGCATGAAAACCGCAATAGAAGCCGCTGACTTTTTTGATTCCCCGACAATTGTTGTGCACCCGGGCACATACAAGGGGGTAGGCTCTGCAGAGAGAGCCATTGAATTCCTTAAGCAGTTCAATGACAAAAGGTTCCTGATTGAAAACCTGCCTGCCGAATGCTGCGGAAAGGGGGAGCTGGGCCACCTTGCAGAAGACATAAAGCCGTTCCTTGACAGGCTGAAATGCGGCATATGCTTTGACTTCGGCCATGCAATTCTTACAGAGCATGCAAAAGCCATAGGCTACAAAAAGATTATTGAAGATTTTCTTAAGCTTAATCCGAAATATTTCCATATCACGGGCGGGTCGCTAAAGGAATGCATTGCCCACAAGGAGCTTTTCTACGGGGACTTTGACATAGAATTCTTCAGGAGATGCATACCGAAAGACAGCGTTGTGGTGCTGGAAACACCGCAGAACGCCGAGATGCAGAAAAAAGAGATACATTTTGTCAAAACAGGGGAAACACCTAAGCTATGAAATACCTGTTTCTTGTTTCAGGCGAGAACCTTGGGCTTGCAAAAGCAGAGATTGAGCTGTTCGCAGATGCAGAGGTAAAAGAAACAGGCGGCAATGTGCTTGTAGCTGATGCTGAAAAGTTTGACTGCAGCAGGCTGGCATTCACTAAGATATCAGGCAGGTTCCTGTTCTCATGCAAAAAAGAAGAGCTTGAAAATAATTTGCGCTCATTTGAATGGAACCGGATTTACAAAAAAAGCTTTTACATACACACGAGCCATATGCGCCCTGAAGATGCAGGAAAGATAGCGGACATTGTCTGGAACCAGATTAAAAACCCGAAAGTTGAGAGGAATGCAGGCACTGTGCTTGAATTCATGGAAATGGGCAGCAGGATATTCTGCGGGCTCAGGATTCATGAGAATACAGAAGCCTTTGATGCGAGAAAAGCGCACAAGAGGCCCGGCTTTTCCCCGATATCTCTTCATCCAAAGCTTGCAAGGGCTGCCGTAAACATGACTGGCATAAAAAAGGGAAAGAAACTGCTCGACCCGTTCTGCGGCACAGGAGGCATACTGATCGAAGCCGGGCTTATGGGAATAAAATGCACAGGCTCTGACATTGATGAAAAAATGCTTGAAATGGCAAGAACAAACCTGAACTTCTTCAAAATAAAAGGCTGCAGCCTGAAAAAAGCAGATGCAACAAGAATAAAAATAAAAGCCGATGCAATTGCAACAGACCCTCCTTACGGCAAAGCAAGTTCACTCCGCCTCGCTCCGTTCCCAGCTTCCCTTCGCACCGCTTGGAAAGCCAGTTCACTGCATAAAACAGGCATTAAAAAGCTTTATTCCGGATTCCTTGCAAATGCATACAGGATACTTAAGAAGGGGTCAAGGGTTGTGATAATATTCCCAAATCACCTTTCAGTCAGGTCAAAGTTCAGCACTATCAAAAAAATTGACGTGTATATCCATAAGGGGCTTACAAGGACTGTAAATGTGCTTGAAAAATAAGGATTAAACAAGCGAAACAAGCCATAACACCTTTGTCACCAAAAATGAAAGAAGCTTTATAATCCATGGCAATAAGTTTATGAAAATAAGTATCAGGCATATCGCGCTGAAAAAGCCCCATATCCTTTTTGCCTTTTTCTCATGCTTGAATATAGCGAGCATCGCGGTGTAAAACATCCTGCCTCCGTCAACAGGCCCGAATGGAAGAAGATTGAAAAGAGCAATGCCTATGTTTATCATAAACAGCCATGCAATGAGCATGTTTATCCAGCGGATGGCAGGCAGGAAGGGCTTAATCCACATAAATCTTTCTTTTGCGGCAACAACCATGCTGAATTCACCAACACCAAGATAGCCTTTTGTGCTGTTTGTATTGTTCACTGCAGTTACGCTGTAGGCGCCGCTGCCGGTTTCAATCCGCACAATATCGCCCGCTTTTATCCCGGAAGAAACATTCAGCAGGGCATCAGTGCTGTTTAGTTTCATGCCATTTATGCTTGTGATTATGAAAGGAGCCTCAAGCCCGGCCGCCTGCAGCGGGTAGCCTAATGTGATATTCGTAATGTTTATTCCAGTAACTTCAAACACGTTTGAATAAGCAGGGGCAAGAACAAAAATAAGCAGCAGGAAAAGCAGAAGCCCCGCGATTATATTTGAAAAAGGGCCTGCGGCAAAGACAGCAAGCTGCCTGTAATAGCTTGACTTATTCAGCGATTTCTCTTCAGGCTCGACAAACGCGGCAAGCTGCGGGCCGACAAACGCAAAGCCCGAGCTCTTAATCTTTATGTTTGCATACCTTGCAAGAATTCCGTGCGAGCCTTCATGGATTATAGCAACAAGGAAAATTGAGATTATCCAGTGCCAGAAAGAGAGGTAAGGCACGCCCGGTATTGATATGCCCGGAAGGACAGGCGCAAGCGGCGCAACCTGCGAGGGCACAACAAGATAGTCTATTGTCTCTTTGGCAAGGAAAACAAAAACAGTGGCCATGCCTGCAAAACCTGTCACAATGCCTGCAAAGCCAAAAACATTAACAGCCCTTGGAAATTTTCTGGCAACGGAATCCATGAATTTAAGGCCTATCTTGGTCTTGTACAGGAAAATAATCTTTGCCTGCACAATGAACTTTTCCTTGTGCCTTAGGTAAAATGCATAAAGCAGGCAGAAAAACAGCACAAGGGACAGCAAGTCGTAATTCATTGTGGGGCCCTGTTTATTTTCCTTTCCAGGTTTTCCTTATAATGCCGGTGGCTGTCTTAATCGCAAGATAAGTGCCGCCTGCAATCATGATTGGAGCAACTGCCGCGCCGCCGAGGATTGCGGCTGATATGCCCGCGGCTGTGAACAGTGCAGTGTCCCCCTCGCTCAGGAAAGTTATTATCTTGTGCTCCATTGATTTGGGGTTTTCCTCAGAGTCCATCTCAAGCACTATTTTGCCATTCTTGAAAACCTTAACCCAGTTTATTTCCTCGCTTACAAGAACAGCAGTAGTATCAGGCACATAGCTGGTTATGCCGGCTGCAGCCGCATGCTTGGTGCCGTAGCCCGGCACAGGTATTGATTTTTTGAGCTTAACGCCGTATGCAATAAGCTCCCCCTCATTTGAGATGATTACAGCACCGTCAAGCGTTGCAAGCTTTTCAAGAACCTTGCCCATGCCTTCCTCTTTTATGCTGCATTTGGCAATAACCTGCGGAAAAAGAGGGTCATACAGCTTGCTGAACTTGTTTGCCGGCCCTATGACAAACAGGGCGCCTTCCTTGCTCCTTGCAATCTGTTTTGCAACAGGGAGGATTATTTCATATACTCTTTCTTTTGTGAGCTTTCTGGAGAACAGTCCCATGCATATCTATACGCCAGAATTACTTTTAAACCTTTCGCCGGAGATGGCTTTGCCTCATAAGTAACCCAAAAGTCAGACTTTTGAGGCAGAATGAGGACTTATGGGGCAGACGGCACTTTTGATGGACTATTGAGGCAAAGCCGCCGGAGATTATTTTCCTATGGAGCCGTCAACTTCGCCGTCAGCGGAATCGCCCGCAGCTGCTTTCTTGGCATTGTCTTCCTCTTCTTTGTCAGTTTGCTCAGGCGAACTACCGTAGTCGGTTTCATCCTCTTCAGCCGCATTCTTCCCCGCGGTCTCAAGCTTTCTCTTTATTTCTGTCTTGCCTATGGCTGCTTCCTTTGTCACTTCATCGCCTATCATGTTCAGCGCCTTGTTGAACGTGCTGCCTGAAATCATCCCCCTGGCAAGGCTGTTTTGGCCGCCGCCCTTGACAACATCCATAAACTCAGCCGGGATCATCATCTTGGATGACTTCATGTTCTCCAATGCCTTGACATAGAGGTATGCAAGAGTCCTGTCATCAAAGCTTTCAGTGCCCTTTCCAAGCGCGCTTGTGAGTATTCTTCTTGCCTCTGCAGTGAACTTCTTTGCCTCAAGCGATTCAGCCGCAACTCTCTTGCCCTGCAGAGCTTCCATTATCTGCTTCGGGGGCTCAACATGCGATATTTCAAATGCGTTAAGTGTTACGCCCCAGTTTTGGAGCTCGGGCTGTATCTGCTCAACCAGCAGGCCGGCGATGTCTTCAACATTAATCAAAAGCTGGGTGAACGAGAACTCGCCTGAAATGTCCCTTACCCTGCTTGTGATAAGCTCAAGCAGCGCAGACCTGTAATCCTTTACGCCCAGCGCCGCGTTAACAGCATTGCTTACATAAAAGAACACGAGGCTCTGCATCCTTATCTCAAGCCCTTCCTTTGATATGACCGGAATCTCAATCTGCTCCTGCTGCTCCCTTAAGTCAATTGTGGCACCAACTTTTTCAATCACCGGTATTACAATAGCCCACCCTGACGGGGAAACCCTGTGGAATCTTCCGAACCTGTAAACCAAAGCTGCTTCAAAAGGGTCAAACTTTTTTATGAAAAACTTGTAAAACAGCAGTATAAAGAGGCCGGCGGCCGTGAACAAGGCCACAGGCAGCAATAAGTCAAGGAAATACAGCACTAATATAAGCGCAGCAAATATAAGCAATACAATCAGCGGCCACATAGTTAATAGGTAAGAACAGCCTTGTTTTTAAATCTTTGGGCTTTGGCTGGGATACATTTATATAGGATTTAAGCATTCAAACCCGCATGGCGCACTGGAGAGAAAACATAGACCCGGAAATAAAAGGGCATTTTGAAAAGCTTGTCGCAGAGTCTGCAAAGCACAAGGAAGCCTACGGAAAGTCAAATGATCAGGCAATTGCGCAGCTGTGGACGGCAAACGCAATACAGGAAAAAAGGCTTGCGGAACTGCAGGAAAAAATAGATGTTCTTGAAAAAGCAATAAGAGTGCTCGCAGGCAAGGGAAAGCTGGCTGAGCAGGCTGCAATGAAAACAAGATTCCTTGAAAAGGCGCTTGCAGAGATTTCAGGCCCGAAGAAAGAGGAAGTGCTCGAAAATCGTAGATTTTCGGCACCCCGAGACGAAGTCTCGATGGAGAAGATAGACGCAAACAAGGTAATGCGCGAAGTCATATCAAGGAAAGCAGTAAAAAAAGAGGAAGCGGCTGAAACAGAAGAAGAGCCTGACGAAGAGAACGGCGATGAAGAGGATGATGAAGAAGAGGAAGAGGCCGCTGAACCAAAAAAAGCAAGCCCAAAAGAGCTGAAAAAAGCGCTGAGCAGGCTATAGAGCCTTAAATACGGTTTTTCAAGGATTGTGAAAATTCTTCATATTTTTGACAGTTAAATATTTAAAGAGCATTAATTAAGCCTATCCTATATGAGAAAGAGGTGTGATTGCCCCAAGGTCTGCAAGGATAGCCCTGACAAGACATTTGAGGAGATTATAGGAATGGGGCTTATTTGCGAGGAATGCGCTAATAGCTATAAAGAGTTTTCTAAGATAGTGGAAGCAGAGGTGTGCTAAATGGGAACAAAATGCGACTGCGCACAGATATGCAAGGACAATCCTGAAAAGAAGTTTAGCGAGCTTATAGAGTTAGGGCTGATATGCGAGACTTGCGCAAGCAATTACAAAGAATTCTGTGAAATGCTGGATGAGTCTGAAAAAAAACAGGAAGAGCCTAAAACAATATGATTTCAAAAGACGATGCAAGGAAAGAAGTAAAGAAACTTATTGATAAGTATGAAGATTATAAGCAAAAAGGGGAAATGAATTACCCCAACCCTAAAGGGTGGGTTTTCGTGGGTATGTTCTTGGCTTAGAAGACCTAAGGAAAGGCAATGTAAAACACACAGAAGATGCATTAATCGGAGAAGTAGCGATTAAGAACGGATACCTCCTTATTACAACCTGAGTTTGACATCAATCTTCAATTCTTACATTTTATAGCATTTTAAGAGCAAAGAAAAAGTATTATACCTC
>DUKS01000004.1 GCA_013329215.1 Nanobdellota archaeon
TTTAAGAGGATGTCATCGAAGCCCTGAACAAAATCTCTTTCTTCCCCTGCGTTGTGTGTATCACGGGAAGCTCCTGCATCACAAACCTCATTGCCTGTTTCAAAAGCTTTACATGCCTGTGTGTCTTCAGCTCAAGCAGGAAAAAAGGGGCCTTTCCATGCACCTTGTCAACAGAGACGAGCAGGTCGGGGCTTCTTGCAAGAATCCTTTCAAACTTTACAGCCCTTGGCTCAGCCGTTTCAATTGTTTTTTTTAAAAATACCCTTGCTGCATTGTTTTTAATTTCATCAACCGACTCCGGCATCTCCTGCTCAAGCATGAAATATATCTTTTCTTTTGAAATTGGGAAATATCGGTACTGGTCAATCTTTTCCCTGCCCATTTCATAAGCCTTTGTATAAACAACCTGGGCTGTCCTTATCCTGTCATCTCCTGAGACCCGTTCCCTGAGCCGTATTCTTGGAACCCTTCCAGAATATTCTGCTAATTTGTTTTCAAAATAAGCGTCTGTATAGCTCCACCCCCTTTCCTCTGCAAGGTCAAATGCCTCCGCAACCATCTTCAGTGCCCTGGCAGGGTTCTCTTTTGCGCTTATCAAAAACCTGGACTCGTAATATTTCTCAAACCCGAACCCTTTTTTCTTTAATCTCCTTTTAAAATCCCAGTAGCTTAGTTCAGTAACCATCACCTCGCCGAATGCGACTATCAGCACCGCAATCAAAAAGCTTGCAAAAGCCATGAGCCAGACCGGAGTGTTGCTGTACAGTTTCAGGCCGATAAGCATCAACGCTACATAAAACGGGTCGTGCACCAGCACATCCTCTAACAGGCTTTTTGTTCCGCCCTTGACAGCCTTCCTGAAGTAAAAACATACCGGCTTTCTTTCAGCCTTAGGCGTTGTCCTGTATACGCCCAATGCCTCCCTGAAATGCCCGGGGAAAAATCCGAATTTTTCAACAACAGGCCCTGTCAAAGAGAGTATGAATGCGTCCGCAGTAAGGAAAGACATAATCACAGTGCCTGCAACATTCACGAGCATTGCAATTG
The DNA here is from genome assembly GCA_013329215.1 of Nanobdellota archaeon. Taxonomy (GTDB): domain Archaea; phylum Nanobdellota; class Nanobdellia; order SCGC-AAA011-G17; family GW2011-AR17; genus UBA9640; species UBA9640 sp9640u. The sequence goes on from DUKS01000004.1 coordinate 1,048, forward strand.
CCTCGTCCCTTCCAAACCTTTTGAAAACATTCCAGAAAGGGCTGCCCGGAACTTTAATAGGCTCCTGTGAAAGCGAGGCAGGAATCCGCTCAAAGCTTGGTTTCATCATATAGTCTTAATATATATTGGTTTAAAAGGATTGCTTCTACAGAAAAAAGAGCACTTGAAAGAAATAGTTACTCGCTCATCTTAAGCTCTACTTTCTTCCCCAGGTCCATTGCCTTCAGCAAAGAGCTTCCGATTGGGCCTTTCTTGCTTATCTTTATCTCGCCCTTCTTGCTTGTTGTTGACGTGAAAAGAAAGCTGTCCTCAACAAATGCGTCAACAGAAGCGCCCGCCCTGTTTGTAAAGAGCAGTATGTAGTTTCCCCTCTCTTTCACAGTGAACGTAATCGGCTTTCCCTCGGGCCTGGCTGATTTCATCGGCTCAAGCTGGATATTAAGCCCAAGCCTTCTTTCAATCTCTGATATTGTCTTTCCCTCTTTTCCAATGATCCTTGCCATGTCCCTTTCAGGCACATAAACCCTTACCTTGTTTTCTGAAATCATTTCAGCCTGCGCAGCGCTTGTATATTCCATGAAAGCATTTTCAATCTGCCTTGTCGCAAGCGAATGCACAGCGCTTGTCTTTTTTTCGCTTCCGATAGGCACTACAACTGTTTCCTCGCCGTAGCTGTACATCTCATACTCAAGCTGCTTTGACTCAAAGTCGCGCACTTCAACAACAGGCCTTGCCAGGTCAGCCTCTGTCATGCCTGACGGCACTTTTACAGTCATCTTTATGCTAAGCACTTTTCCTATAGCGCCGTCCTTTATGAATATGACAGTGTCTATCACCTGCGGGATAACGCCAAGCTCCGCCCTGCCAATGAACCTTTGTATTGCGTCAACAGGATTTGTTGCGTGCACAACTCCGGCAAGACCAATGCCTGCAAGCCTCAGGTCAATGTAAAGCGCGAAATCTTTTGTGTTTCTCATCTCGTCAAACACGCAATAGTCAGGCCTTGAAAGCAATAGTATGTCATGCACTTCCTGCGCATCCCCGTGGCTTATTGAATACTGGGTTATTGAAGGGCTAAGTATCATGTCCCTCGGAGCCTCTATTGTTTTCACTGTCTTGTTCTGCGCAGCATAGTATTCTGCCAGCGAACTTGCAAAAGTCGTCTTTCCGTTTCCCGGCGCCCCTGCAATCAGTATCCCTGTTGCTTCCCGGTCTATCCTCTGCGAAAGCTCAGGGCTCAGGTTGTAGTCATTAATGTTAAGCTGCTTTATCGGCTTGACAGCGGTGATTTCCCAGCCGTCTGAAAACGGGGGCCTTGTTATGACAATCCTGTAATGGCCCATCTGGACAATGGTGCTGCCCGCCCTTTCTATCTCGATGAAAGAGTCAATCCTTTCCTTGGGGCTTTCAATTATCTCCCTTGAAATCTCCTTTATCTCTTCCTGCAGAATGGGCTTGCTTCCCAATGCAACAAAGTCCCACTTCCCCGGCATCCCGCGTTTTGCATAAGGTATTACATCCTCTTTCAAATGCACTGACATCGTTGCCGCATCAAAAAAGGATTCAATTTTAAGCTTTCTTTCAACTCCCTCGGGCACAACAAGAATGGATTTTACTCCTGTCGCCTCTGCGGCGGTGTGCTTTGACTTGCTTACTGTGACAAACACCGCATTCTCGTCAAACGCAAGCTGCCTTGCAAAAGAGTCGATGTCGTCAAACGATATTTTGCTTATTTCAAGCGAAGAAGGCCTCCTGCCTGAGATCTTCATGTTGTCTCCGAGCATGTCCCGCAGCCTTTTCAGCTCGTCAAGCCCGAGGTATCCGGCAGCCTTCTCCCTTGCCGCCTCCTGCTCAAGGAACAATACAAGGCCTTCAGGCACTATAACTTCCCCCACACTGATTGCATTTGCCTTTATCTTCCTTGAAAGTACTCCCTCGATAATTACAGAAGAGTCAGGCACCATCTTTTCAGTATGCACTGGTTTCATATGGAAAATATAAAGAGTATTGGTTTATTACTTTATTGGTTGGGGAAACCTTTATATCCTTTTCATACTATATATTAGAGTAGATGGGCTATACGCGCTTCTCAACAGCAAATGCAGATTACGCCCTTGTGTATGCTGACCACGATAAAGTAACGCATGAAGAGATTTTTGACAAAGGGCATATAGAATCCCTTGACGCAATCGTGCTTGAAGACTGCAGTTCGGGACCATTCACGCTTGAAGAAGTAAAGAAAGGTATAATACAATATGAGTTTATTGCAAAAGCCGCGCACGCTGCAAAAAAGCAGGTATTTTTCGCAGATGTGAACACAACAACCGGGGGCGATAATGCGCATAAGAAGATTGTTATTTGGGAAGCGGCCGTGGGCGTAATGCTTGCAATAACCGCGTGGATTAACACATACAGGATAAGAAAGAAAATAAGGGAGCAGGAGACAATAAGCAGGCGGGATTTCCTGAAAACAGCAGCCACAGGCACGCTCGGCGCAATTATTCTCGGAAGCGGGGCGGGCGCTGCAGGCTCTTACTTTTTTTCAGGCGAAGGTGAAAGCACAGAGCTAATGCCGGACGCGGGAGCGGCGTTCCACCGCATTGCGCCAACTCCGGTGATAGAAGCGAGGAATGCGATAACCGCAAGGAAAGTTGAAGAGTATGTTGTGCCTGCCCTGAAACGGAAACTCGGCAGGAACCCAAACCTCGCAGTTGTTTACGGGATCGAGCACATGGGGCTTGAAGGCTGCCTTCAGCACAAGTGGTGGCGCGATGCAGTGATAGGGCTATATAAAATTATCGACTATCCCGGGCTGGAGAAAGATGGCCTTAACAAAGTTGAGGAAGCTGTGCCCGCTGACAAAGGGGGATGGAAGATAATGGGCATGCAGTGGGAAACATATGCATATGACTGCGGGCTGTTCTGAGCAGCTTTCTTGTGCAGCGCCTGGCTTTTGTGTGCCTCGCTGAAGCTCCTAACCTCGCTTAGCCACGCGCCGCAAGGTTTATAAATACCTCCACTTTCACCATAGGGAATATGGCACGAGTTTATGAAGTGCCATCTTGAACGAAGTGAAAACATGGCGACTGTATATGATGTTAAAGCAAATGAGCTCGTGAAGAAAACAGCTGAAGAGCTCAAGAAAACAGCCAATGTGAAGATGCCTGCATGGGCGCATTTTGTGAAAACAGGCGTCGGCAAGGACAGGGCCCCGCTGACAAATGACTGGTGGTATCACAGGGCTGCTGCAGTATTAAGAAGGGTTTATCTTCTCGGCCCTATAGGCGTAAGCAAATTAAGGGTCAAGTACGGCAACAGAAAAAACATGGGCGTAGCACCTGAACGGTTCAAGAAAGCCGGCGGAAAAATCATAAGAGTCGTACTCCAGCAATTGGAGAAAGAAGGATTAATCAAGCAGGTTGAGAAGAGCGGGCACAAGGGAAGAATGGTTGCCCCAAAAGGAAAATCAATGCTCGACAAGGCTGTGAAAAACAGCATGAAGAAATAGAGAAAGTATAAATACAACAAAGAGTTTAGGGCAGCTAAGCGGAAGCGCATGCTGCCGAGACGGTCAAACCCTCTGGGGTTTGCTTGACAAGGCTGTGAAAAACAGCATGAAAAGATAACATGGAGTTAGACGAGATAAGGCAAAAAAAGCTTGAAGAGCTTCAGCAGCAGAAGATGCAGGAAGCTGTTCAGGAAAAGATTCAGCTCCAGCAGCAGATTGCGCAACTCGAAACAGGCGCAAAGATGTGGATGGACTCCGGGGCTGTCTCGAGGTACGGAAACCTCAGGTCCGCGCACCCTGAAAAAGCGGTTCAGGTTGCGGTGTTGATTGCGCAGTTCGTGCAGTCAGGCAAGATAACAAGGCTCATCACGGATGAGCAGCTGAAAGAGCTGCTCGTTTACATGGACGAGCAAAAGACGGAAACAAAAGTCAAAATCCAAAGGAAATAAAACAATGACAAGATACAAGCCGGCGGCAAAAAAGCGAAGGTTGGCAAAGTGTGGAAAGCAGACCAAGTGGGCGCCGTTCTGGACAGTGCCGAAAATATACGGAAAGGGCAGGAGAGTTCACCCCGGCAGGCACACAACAATCAAGAGAAGCTGGAGAAAGCAAAGGACAAAGGCATAAAAATGGAAAGGCAGTACACAATCCCGTTGAGAAGCGAATTCCAGAAGGTTCCCATATTCCTTAAGACAAGGAAGGCAGTCAAAACAATCAAAAAGTTCACAATGAGGCACATGAAGGTTGAAGAGGTAAAGATCGGAAAATACCTTAACCTGAAACTGTGGGAAAGGGGCAATACAAACCCGCCGCACAAGGTGCAGGTTGTGATAGAGCTTGTTTCTGAGAAGAAAGACGGCAAGGAAAGAAAGTTTGCCAGGGTGGAATTGCTTGGCGCGCCGAAAGAAGTCAAGAAGGAAGCAAAAGAGAAGAAGCTGCTTGACAAGCTGAAAGACAAGGTTACAGGCAAGGAAGAGAAAGTGGCTGAGGCAAAGGAAGCAGAGATTAAGAAAGAGGAAAAGCTCATGGAGAAGGCAGAGGAAAGAATGATGGAAAATACAAAGACTCCAAAGCTGAGAGAGCATGACCTTGCAAAGAAGTCAGAAGTGAAAAGCGTTCATGAAAAGCAGTTCATGAGAGACCACAAAGAGCAGAGGCCTTCAAAGCCCCAGGCCCAGATTGTAAGATAAATTTCTTTTGAACAAGAAACAAATTCTCTTATCAAGCTATCATCTTAAATGAAGAAAGATCTCCTTCTGTTTCCTGCATTGTTGCGCTTTTTACATCAATCCTTTTGTTAAGCTTATTGCGTATCAGCCACATGTCAGAGGGTATTACCTTTTCTTTTGAAAGCTGTTTTATATTAAACCATGCAAGCTTTCCGTAAGCAGACTCCTTGAATGAGGTTCCAGCAGATGAGGCTTTCACAAAAAACAGTATGAAGCTGTGCTTGGCTATTCCATTGCCAAAAACCCGTTCATGCAATATGCCGTTCATTGAACCAAATCTTGCTGCAAGCCCTGCCTTTTCCCTCGCCAGCCTCAGGGCGGCATCCTTAAAGCTTTCTTCAAACCGCATTTTCCCGCCGATAAGGCTCCAGTAGCTCCTGTAAGGGCGCCTGTTTCTTTTCATAAGGAGAATTTTGCCTTTGTTTGCAACAGCAACAAGCAATACAGGCAGGGGGCTCATTTCTTTTCCTGTAATGTTTGCCAGCACCGAAAGGTATTTCTCGGCCTTTGGCGCAAGAATATAATGCTCGCCTTTCTTTTCGAGCAGCCCCTCCCTCTGCATGCATTCAAGATGATAAGCAACCATATTTGAGCGGATATTAAGCGCCTTCTCAATCTGGCTGAACTTCAGCGTATGGTTCTCAAGAAAAAGCCCGAATATATCTTCCCTTTCTTTCTTTGCCAGGCCGCCGGAATATTTCATTTTAGTCGAATTAATCCGAGGAACTATTTAAATATTGCCCATATAATAAATTTTTTTGGTGATAAATATGTATGACCCGCAAAAAGCACATTATCTGGTCGTGACCGGAATACTGGTCAGGGACGGCAAATTTTTGATTACAAAAAGGGCGCCGTTTGAAAAGGCATTTCCGAATTTATGGACAGTTCCCGGCGGGAAATTAGAGATGGATGATTATGCAAAAAGGCCGAAAGACACAACTGCACATTGGTACAATGTTTTTGAAAGCGTGCTAAAGAGGGAGATTCTGGAAGAGGTGGGGCTGGCAGTTAAGGATATTAAGTACCTGACAAGCCTTTCTTATATCCGCCCGGACAGCATCCCGACAGTAATTGTCAGCCTTTTTGCCGAGCCTGACGGAAGAGAAGTAAAGCTCTGCCCTGCGCTCACGGAATACGCATGGGTGACTTTGGAAGAGGCAAAAAAGTATGAGCTGATTGAAGGCATTTATGAGGAATTGGAAATGCTTGACAGGGTTCTTAAAGGCGGGCAGGCCGGCGTTTGGGGAAAGAAAAAATAGAAGGCTACCCTGGATTTTAACCAAAAACTCTTTAAACATCAGCGTACAGTATAATCCCTATGCCTAAGAAGAGGTTGAAGACAGGGATATTCTCATTCACGTGCTGCGAAGGATGCACCGTGACGTTTATCGAGCTTCTTAACAAAAAGTTCTTTGAATACAGGGAAAAGATGGGCATCTGCAGTTTCCGCGTTTTAAAGTCAAGCCCAAAATTGTGCAAAATGGACCTTGCAATAATTGAAGGCGCAATCTCCACTGAAAGCGAAAGGAAAAAGCTGCTGAAAATAAGGAAGAATGCGAAAAAGGTAATGGCAATAGGCTCATGCGCAGTCACGGGAATGCCGTCAAGCCAGAGAAACAGTTTCAGCAAAGAGCTCAAGAAGCAGATTTGGCCATTGGTGAAAAGGCTGCACCAGCTGGATGAGATTAAGCCGCTTCATGATTATGTGAAAGTTGACATTTCGCTGAACGGATGCCCTGTTGGCATAAACCATCTTGAAAAAAGCATAGATGAATGCCTGAAAGGAGGTAAGCATGCACAAAAGTTTTGACATCAGCCTGAAAAACATTTCAAAAATAGAGGGGCACACGCATCTTGACATTGCAGTCAGGAAAGGGGAAGCAATATCCGCAAAGCTCAAGATAAGCGAGAACAAGCGCTTTTACACAAATGCAATAAAAGGAATGCCGTACAATGGCGTGCCGTTAAGGGTAGCCAGAATATGCGGCACATGCAGCCCTGCGCATTTGTCATGCTCATGCGAGGCTGTTGAGCGCGCAATGGGGATAGAGCTGTCAGAGCAGTCAAAGCTGCTGCGCGAAATCCTTGTGATGGCGAACAACATCAGGGACCATGCAATGCACCTGTATTTTTTCTGCCTGCCCGACATAATGGGAAAAGACTCTGTGCTGGATTTTCCCAAAAAGCAGGATTATTTAATCCATAATGCGCTGCACGTGAAAGAGGTCGGGAACACGCTTTGCAACGTGATCGGCGGAAGGTCTGTGCATCCGACTTTTGCAAGCGTAGGCGGCTTTACAGAAATCCCGTCAAAAGAAGGCATTAAAAAAGCAATATCAGAGCTTAAGGAAGCAAGGCAGTTTGCGCTTGATTTCGCCGGGACATTTCATGAAAAAGACTTAAGCTTTAAGCGTGAAAGCAATTTCGTGGCGCTCGCCGGCAAAAAGTTCAGCTATATTGACGGCGTGATAATGGCATCCTCAGGCACAGCGATACTTGAAGAGGATTTCAGGAAGCACCTTGAAAGGGTTGTCATACCTTACAGCACTTCAACCGCTTTTGAATTTGACTTCAAGGATTTCATGGTGGGGGCATTGGCAAGGGTAAATATGAACAAGCCCGGGCTTAATGAAAAAACAAGAAAAGACTGCGCAGAATACCTTAAGGCGTTTCCCTCAAATGACATTTTTCACAACAATCTTGCGCAGGCAATAGAAATAGTGCACTGCATCGACAGGAGCATTGAAGAACTTACATCACATGATTTTAAGGCTGAAAAGCCCGTTGAGGCGAAGATTGGGAAGGAAGGCATTGGTGTCGGCGTTGTGGAGGCACCCAGGGGTACGCTGTATCATATGGTTGCAGTTGACAAAAACGGGATTGTAAACAAGTCAGAAATAATAATACCGACTGCGCAGAACCTGATTCACATGGAAAAGACAATGGTTGGGTTTGTGAATGAGTTATTAAGGCAGGGCATGGGAAAACAGAAGATTTCTATGATGGCTGAAAGGCTAATCAGAGCGTATGACCCGTGTATGTCTTGTGCTACGCACTTTCTTAAGATAGACTGGAGAGAACAGAGATGAGCCCCGCAGCTGTAAAAGCAGCCTTTTTTGCGCTGATAGCCGCAACTGTCGTGCTTGAAGTTATTGGCGATGTGCTTTTCAAGAAATGGGCACTTGGAAGCAGAAACCTGTTTCTTGGAATAGGGCTGCTTGTATATTTCACAGGCACAGTGTTCTGGGCATTTTCATTGAGATATGAGTATCTTTCAAAAGCAATATCCGTTTTCAGCGTGCTTAACCTGATAATAATAGCGCTTGTTGGGGTTTTGATGTTCAGGGAAAACCTCTCTGTCATAAACAAGGCAGGCATTGCGCTTGGCGTGCTGAGCGTAATACTCATCGAGATTTGATAGCAGGATTACGGCGGGACAATGGAAGAGTTATCAGCATTATACACTGCAGTTATGTATTCCAGCATGGGCTTCATATCTGCAAAGAAAATTGTCCTAGATAATTCTTCAGGCAAAGTATGGCTTATCGGAGGCTCTGTTTACAGGAATATTGCGCACATTCTTTATGGGGCTGATAAGCCTAAAGTTGATTTTGATTTTATAATTGAAAGTCCCAAGGAAAATATTATCCTGCCAAAAGGCTGGAAGCTCGGCAAAAACCATTACGGCAATCCCAAGTTTTTAGGGAGGAGGTTTTCAATAGATTTTGTCCCACTGCATAATATAAGCTCAATACTGCGGAGGAAACTCGCCCCTTCCATTAAGAACTACCTGACAGGCACGCCGCTTACCGTGCAATCCATAGCCTATGACGTAAAGGGAGGCAAGCTGGCCGGGGAGATAGGGCTAAAGGCAATAGCTGAAAAGACAATAGGGATTAACAATAAAGAGCAGGCCCAAATTTACGCTTTAAAGAAGGGCATAAGCATTGAAGAAATGGTGAGGAGGAAATCAGAAAGTTTGGGCTTCACGCCTTTAATCCGGCAATAATCCGCTTCACTTTTCCCAAAGCCGCCTTCTTTGTGATATTCATCGGCACGGCGATAATCACAGCATCATCTATCTTCTTCAGTTTCTTCAGAAGCAATAGATTAAACCCCAAATCGCAGTCATGCATTGAAAGCACTTTCTGCTTTTGGATATCGGCTATATGGATTATGCAAGGCTCTTTTATTCCCTGCACAGTGTCCAGAATCAAAGGTCGCCTGCCGTAAGACGCGATATCTTCCATGCCGCTGCATTCTATGAATTCAATCGAAGGAAAAAGCGTTCTCAACTCCGGAACCAGCTTTAACGGCAATGAGTCTTTTTCAACAAGCGGATTGCCGAAGACAAGTATTCTCATTTTAACAGCACCTCATACTTCTTATATACCCGCCTTTTGCCCATGCGCTTTCTTGTCTCTGTTCCTGCCTGCCTCGCGCCGATGCGCAAGAGCAGGGCTATTGATTTTGTATTCTCCACTGGTGTTGCAAATAAAGCCTTCTTAAATCCCTTTTGCTTTAAGTGCCTAAGAACTTTTTTTAATGCCCCTGCCATATATCCTTTGCCGAACTTTGTTGGGTCAAGCCAATAGCCGATTTCCACACATTTGCCAGCCACAACCCGCCCCTGTATATCCCCAATGGGATTCTTATTCTCATCAAAGACAGTAAAAAGAAAGCAGGATTTGCCCTTAATGTACACAAGATTATCGCTTGCCTTTTGCCTGCAGCTTGTTTTCTTCCACCAGGGATTGCCTGCTTTTGCTTTTATCAGCCTGTTCCATGCCTGAGTAAGCTGAATTACCAGCGCTTTCGGCTGCTCCTTCTTTTCCAGCATAACATACACCTTCGGCGGCATATAAACAATAAAGGAATCCCGGTTTATTAATCATTGCTGCGCAACATTTATAAACACTTATTCCAAAAAGAATAAACACATGATTGAAATATCCCAGCTGAAGCAGATAAGGAGGTTATTGAACATCACGCAGTCTGATTTCGCAAGAATTGCGCATGTGTCCCAGTCAATGATCGCCAAGATTGAGTCAGGCAAGATAGACCCTTCTTACTCCAATGTAAAAAAGATTTCAGAGGCGATTGAGAGGATGAAGCATGAAAAAGAGCCCACAGTCCGGGAAATAATGGTTAAGAAAGTAATAGCAGTAGACATAAAAGACAGGATTAAGGACGCGATAAAGCTGCTGAACAGGCACGGCATTTCACAGCTTCCGGTGATGAAAGGCACGAATATTGCAGGAATACTTTATGAAGCAACCCTGCTTGAAAAGGCAACAGAGCCGGATTTTGCGGCAATGACCGCTGAAGAAGCGATGAATGACGCCCCACCCACGGTTTCAGAAGACACAAAGGTTTCCGCTGTCTCAAACCTGCTGAAATATTTTCCTGTTGTTCTTGTCACAAGGAAAGGCGAATTAACAGGGATAGTCACAAAAGCGGATATACTAAAGAACCTTATTTAAGGAAGGATTTAAGCCAAAGAAGTTTTTGCTTGGATATATGCACTATTTTTGATGCAGGAAGCACAAGCGGGCTGCTCTGCCTTTTTATAAGCTTTGCATTTTTCAGGCTTCTCACAAACCCTTTTATGTCGTCAAAAGCATCCATCTCAGCATAGCATGAGCCTATGTGCATTGCGAAATGCGAGTCAGAGCCTACTGCCTTTAAAAGGCTGTGCTTGTCTGCATAATCCCCAGCCATCCGGTTGTATTCCTGGAGTACTACCCTTCCATTGAAAACTTCAACAATGTCAGCCTTGAAATCGTACACTTTCAATGCGGAGCTTCTCACCTTGTCAAACGGGTGCGGCATATAAACCAGGCCCCCCTGGCTTTTAATCCTGTCAGCAGCATCATACACGCTTATCTTTTTTGGGATCTCTTCATTAAGGAAAAGCCCTATAAGGTCGCCCTGCAGCGTGCTGATTTCTTCCCCTATAATGCAGTTTCCAAAGCGTTTTTTGAACTCCAGCGCGCCCTTTATCGTGTCATGGTCTGTGATGACAGGGAACAGCCCTTTCTTTTTGCATATCTTTGCAAATGTTGCAAGGCTTACCATGCTGTCAGGAGAATATTCTGTATGGACATGGAAATCAAGCTTCATTTTAATACTCCTCAAACAGCTTTCCCCACGGAGTCTTTGAAAACTTTCTTATCCTGGATTTGCCTACAACAGGGTACCACAGCCTGTCGTGATAAACAGAAGAGCCAAGGACACATAAATTAAACAGCCCTGTATGGAACAGCCACGGCTCAATGAATTTCAGCTTTTTCCTGAACAGCTGGTCAAAGAACACGACAGGGCTCTTGCCTGTTTTGAAATGCAGGTTAATCGCAGATATATCAATGCCGTCAATATCAATCTGCCCAACATCGCCGCATCCAAGGCCAAGGTCATGCGCTTTTTTAATAAACGGTATTTTCATTGGCTCAAACCCGATAAGCTTTGCAGCAACAGCGTCAATCGCAACCGGGTCAGAGGAGGCAAGCAAAAGGTTTGCTTCCACAGGCTCCATTGTCCTTGGCCCTGCGCCGTTGCCTGCAACAGCGCCGTCCATCACAGCAAACATATGGGGATGTATTTCCTTTTGTATCTGCAATAAGTCAACAAGCACTTCGTGAATCATTTTATGGCAGTGGTGCCTTTTTTCCGTTATAAGCCCGCCGAACGCATTTTTCATAGCGCCTGTCATTGTTGTGTGCCCGTGTGTTTTCAACGTGGGCAGATGAAGAATGTTTTTCCCGATAAACATTTTCGGGATTTTATGCCCTTCCGGAAAAATCCTGTCAAATGCAAGCATGCTGTGCTTTGGCCTGTAGTCAACCCATTCCGCCTCAGGCAGCGGGACAAAAGGGCATTTGTATTTGTCCATTATCTGCCCCCACTTGTTGCCTTTAACTCCCTTCATCACGTTTGTCACGACTGTCTTGTTTTCAACAGCGTTAATGCGCGTGTAATTGTTCTCTTTCAGATACTTCAAAACCCCCTCAAGCTGCCACGGCTCTGTCGAGCACGCCGGATAATAAAGGCTCCACGAGAGGTTCAGCTTCAAAAGAAGATCTTCATTCTTCGGCATTGCCTTCTTAAAGCCAGATAGATCAAGCAGCTTATTGTAGTCTGCAAGAACAGTTGCAGGCTTTGTCCTTAATACAGATACTTTACTTTTCATATGAAATTAAGGCACATTGCCTGTTTAAAAAGTTAGTGAAGAATAAATAAAAAAGAAAAATAAAAGCCCTTACAGGCTTCTCTTCAGCTTTTCAAATGTCTTTGCAGCCTGCCCCTTAAGGCCAAGCCCAAAGCTCAGGCCTACTGCCAGGGCAACGCCAAAGCCGAGTGCTGCAACCAGTATGAGGAACGTGCTTTTCAGCAAATCCACCTGCAGCCCTATCTGCTCAAGGCCTATGACAAATGCAATGAACAATATCACGTATTCAAAGACCTTTGCCATTGACTTTGCGCCCCTTATCTTGACATCTGTCTCAACAACATGCCCTACGTAATAAGCAACCACAAAGCCGACAAACACGGCAAGCATTGCTATTATCAGTTGGGGCAGCCATAAGACAAACCTGCTGAACATATCGCTCAACATGCCAAGGCTGAGCACATTCGCGGCTTCTCCCATGAAGATGATGAAGATATACCACTTCGTCAGCCTTCCTGTGATGCCTGAAACGCTGATGCTCTGCAGTGCAGCAGGCGCCTTTACCTTTCCCAGTATCTTGTCTGCATTAAGGTGCCTAAGCACAACCTTTACAACGTGTCCGACAAGCAGCGAAACAAAATACCCCAATATCAGTATTATTATCGCCGCAACAAGCCCAGGGAAAATTGTCAGAAATCCCTGCCACAAACTCTCAAGCGGGCTCAGTATTGCCAGCCCTGCTTCCTCTAAAACCGCCATTTTCAGTTACCTCCTTTTTTTTAGGGATGCCGGAACGCTCCCGAAGCTTCCCTTTTATAATGAAAACAGTTAATTATCCTATGTTTTAATGGTATAAAAACTATTCGCTGCGCAAAATGGCCGGTTTTATGCATATATTAGGATAAAAACAGCCGCAAGCAGCAGGGCAAGCCCCGCCATAAGCCCCTTGTCCTTGTATGCGCGCTCTGTGTGCCTTGCAATCTCAGAGCCTGTATATATAAGGTAAAGATAGCGGAAAGCAAGGTATAATGCAAGGGGCAGAGTGAAGATAAGGTAAGGGTATATGCTGATAAAGCTGTATAGGCTGTAGGACATAACAAGCAAAGATGTGCTTATTATCAGCAATGCTGAAGTAATGCTCGGGCTGTAAGCTCCAAGCACTTTCCTGTGTGTTTTTGCTTTTTCAGCAAGAAAGCTAAGCTCTGAAAAGCGCTTTCCTGCTGACAAAAACAGGCTGAGGAAGAATGTGCATAAGATGAGCCACGGGCTTATGGTTGCAGATATTATGAAGACCCCGCTGACAGCCCTTATCACAAAATTTACAGCTATGACAAGCACATCAGCAAATACTTCGTTTTTCAGCCATATGCTGTACAAAAATGTCAGTGCAAACAGCGCAAGCACAAAAGCAGCGAAAAGCATCGATATAGCCCATGACAGGACCAGAGCCGCGGCAAGAATCAGCGCAGCAGCAACAGCAGCGCTTGGCACGCCAATTGTTCCGGAGGCCAGCGGCCGCATTCTTTTCTCAGGGTTTTTCCTGTCAGCTTCCCTGTCAATGATGTCATTTATTATGTATGATGATGATGATGCAAGGCACAATGCAAAAAACCCAAGCAAGGTGAGCACAAGCTCAGGCGCGTTAAACAGGCGGCCCACGAAAACAATAGGCAGGAACACAACAACGTTTTTGTACCACTGCCTTATTCTTAAGAGCTCAATATATTTATTCATAGATTATTATAGGGGCATGCCTCTTTTAAATCTTTCGAGCGAGAGTAGGGGGCGAAGAAAGGTAGAGAGCGCAAGCGAACGTAGCTTTAGAGCAAACGCGCATGGCCGGGATATTGCATCTATCGCCCGTGTATTTTGCAGGCAAAGTTTATATATGATACAACACTGGATATAATAAAAAGAGGTGAATGGCAATGTTATTGTCACATGAAAAGCTGGTGCAATTAGTAAAAGAGAGCAAACTTCTGGAGAATATACCGGAATCTGAATTGACAAAGGCAGGCGGGGTCTCATTTGACATGAGGGCCGGTGAAATATACGAGTTTACAGGCGAAGGGTTTCTCGGGGTAAACGAAAGGAAGACCCCGGAGACAAAACTGCTTGCAAAGCACGAGGAAGGCAAAAGCACAAAACTCGTCCTTGAGCCGAGCAAGTATTACATTGTAAAGACCATTGAGAAAATTAACTGCCCCATGCACCTCGCATCAACAATAATCTCAAGGTCAACATTGTACAGGAGCGGTGTCTTATTGCTCGGCGGGCTTACAGACCCGGGCTATAACGGCGAAATGACATTCGGCCTGATGAACATCAGCTCAAAGCCGTTTACCATTGAATTGGGCGCAAGGATTGCAAACGTGATTTTCTTCAAGGTGGAAGGCAAGACGAATAAGCATGTCAGCCCTTATAATAGCGGCAATATGGGGACGAATAAGGCATAGGCCGGGCTCCGCCGCGCTTTCAGAATTCTCTTTGTTTCTAATACAGGTAAAGCATGCCCATCAAGGAGGCCGCCGCTATAATCCCCGCCATTACTGCAAAGCCTGTTCTTTTCAAAAGCAGATGGGTTCCCATCGCAATAATCAGAAAAACAGCTATTGCTGCGGGAAGCTGCAGGCCGTTGTCTGCAATTGCCGCTGCCATCCCTGTGATTGATTCCATTCCCATTGTGCGCCTCTTTGAAAGTAAGTATGGGCCGGGGGGGATTTGAACCCCCGACCACACGGTCTTCAGCCGTGTGCTCTCCCAGGCTGAGCTACCGACCCACGCAGACAATTAGAGAATGCCCTGCTTTTTAAAGCTTTTGGGGGACTTTACAAAATAGCATCCCATAAAAATATAAATCCGCCTGCCAGATTATATGATATGCAAAACAAATGGCTGCGCCGGTTGTCGGCCCTAATCTTTATGGCAGTTGTTTTGATAGTGCCGGTAGGCGCAGAGATTGATTATGGCACACTCCATACAAGTATGCTTGTAAGAGACAAGCTTGCAGAAGGGAACAGGGAGAATATACAGGCATTTATAGAAACAATGCAGGGGCTTGGCCTTACGGTTTCTTATGATTACAGCAACGGATATTATGCCCTATATAATCTGGAAGATATGAAGGCACTGTTCGGAGAGGACACAATCTTTGTTGCAAGCGGCGGCCTTTTGCAGATAAGCTACAAATCAGGAAATGCCTACCATTATTTTGGTGCCCTACACGGCCTTTTGACAGTTGACACTTATCATAAAACAATAGAAATCAGCAAGGGGGGGTTCACATCTCTGGATTCCAGGAACGTGAATATCGCGGGAAGCGAGATTACAATAAATGTTGAAAATCCGGGCCATGCAACCGTCGAAATACGAAGCGAAGGGGTTTATGTGCAGAATAATTATTTCTTTATCTGCCAGGTTGCATTACCCCAAAAAGGGAACACTCTCAGAGCATTTGACGACATTTATGAAGATTTTCAGGACTGCAAAATCTCTGCAACAATAACCCCTGAAAATATTTATGCCAAAGTTGAGCACACAGGGCTTATCGCAAACAACACCGCCCTTCCTTTCCATATGGGCATACTTTATGCAAGGAGTGAAGATGAAATACAACAGGTTTACAGAGACTATGGCGTAGCTGAGGGGCTCTATGAAGGAGCTGTGCCCGAAGACCCGCTTGGTGAAGGGTACTGGGCGCCTTATGCCAGAGGCTATGAGCTGGGATCCATAACTTATTTTGAAAAGGTCAGCATACTCCCCGGCCAAAGGTTCAAGATTAGCGCGCAGCCTACGGGCTCGGGAAAGCTTGGCAGATATTTCAGGGTATCCAGCGCCGGAGATGACGAGATTATGGAGTTTGCAGCTATGGACGATAAAATATCCATTTTTGCAGTAACGGCAAAAAACGCCCGTGTCCGCTACGCCTATTTCCCTGAAATGGCCGGTTTTAAAGTAAAAGAAGGAAACGGCGCAGGGGTTGCCATGCACATCGGCGACAATCTGGATACGTCAATAGAGCAGATGAGCATAACGAGCGGCGGGGCATTTGTGTTTATAAGATTTTCAGCGGACATAAGCGAGCAGGCAACGGTTGACAATTATGTAAAATGTGCCAACAATGCAGCCCCGTTCAATAACAGGGCATGCATTTTTTTTGACTTGCCAAACCACACATTAAAGATAAAGCCCAGACGCTTAAAGGATGGAACTAATTACAGGCCATTCATCGCAACTATCGACCCGGCTGTAACATTGGGCATAATAAGCAAAGTGGATATTTCCAGATTTGACGAAAGTGATAGTGCAAGCCATGTAATAGTGCGGGACCCGTATGTAGATACAGGACTCTGGTTTGACTATAACGGCGTGGACACATATCCGCTTAATAAGAACTGGTACGAAGCTGGATTGGAATTCAGCGCAGAATTAAAAAATGAAACAGGAGGATATGATCTGCTGGAATGCGCAGAACCCCTCACTACAAGAGACTGCAGGCTAAACCGCCAGGACGTTTTAAGATATCCTGACAGGATGATATTTATTGAGAGATGTGATTCT
Organism: Nanobdellota archaeon; assembly: GCA_013329215.1. Lineage (GTDB taxonomy): Archaea > Nanobdellota > Nanobdellia > SCGC-AAA011-G17 > GW2011-AR17 > UBA9640 > UBA9640 sp9640u. The sequence goes on from DUKS01000004.1 coordinate 17,516, forward strand.
GATGCTGACTGCAGCGAAGGGAAAACCTGTTCGGAAGAAGACCGCCTGTGCGTAATTAAAAGCGAATGCGAGACCATCATGGGCGGAGACGAAGAGGATGATATCCCCGTTGTATTTATCTCAGACAAGTACCCGCAGGATAGCGATGGGTTTGACGCATTCGGCTTTGATGTGATGGATGTTTTGGACATAGAAACGACAGGCACCGGCCTTTTGGGAATCGCGCCGTTTAGCGAAAACAGGGGCAGGTTTAAGTTTTCAAAGATTAATGGGGGCAATCTTCAGCTTGTGCAAAGAAGCATATTCGGCACGGTGCCTCTTTACGAAAATGCGCATGCGCTGATGAAACAATGCCCAAAAGTAAAATATGCAATAGTCCTGTCTAATAATAATTTCCGCTCTTTTGCAGAGTATAGCGGAATTGCATTTGTGTCTATGTCAGCCGAGGACCGATTATCCGTTGAAACCTCTGTTGAGGATGAACAAATGAACAGGCGGCTTGTCACTGTGCATGAGTTCGGGCATTCCTTTGGGAAGCTGCAGGATGAATATTACGAGCCTTGTGCGCCAGCATGCGGGCAAAACGGGGGAAAGCCAAACTGCCTTACTAAAGAAGAAGCATTGGAAGCGTGGAAGCAATGGTCTGGGGTTCTTGCTGATGCACAGCAGGAAAAATGGAAAGGATGCGGCGGCCGCTGTGACAGCAGCTGCGCAAATATGTTAAGGCCTACTGAGAACTCCATAATGAGAACACAAAACCCGGAATCATTCTGGCAATGGATATTGCATGAACGCCCTGCTGGATGGAACACATTCAACGAGCCGAGCAAGCAGCATATTATAGATAAGATAAACGCCCATTAGCTGAACAAGGTTATCTTAAGCATATTCTCATCCGCGCATCTGCCCTTCTATCTTGACCAGCTCATTCAGCTTAGCTTCCCTTTCCCTTCCGAAGATGCCGCATTTGATGTAAGGTATTTCCCATGCAGCAGCCAAATGCGATATCATCGCGTCCATTGTTTCGCCTGAGCGGTGCGAGATAACAGTCACAATGTCATGCTCTTTTGCATAATCAACCACTTTCTTTGTCTGCACTATTGAGCCAATCTGGTTCGGCTTGATTATCATGCAGTTGAGGGACTTGTTTTTTATTGCCTCCTTCAGCCGCTCAAGGTTTGTGGTAACCAGGTCATCGCCGCATACAAGGGTTGTTTTCATTATTTTTGAAAAGCCGCTGAAATCTTCCTCATGCAGTGGGTCTTCAACATAGCAAAGAAAGTTCTCCCTTACCATTTTGTTGACAAATGCAACCTGCGATTTTGAATCAACCTTTGCCGCCTTCCCGTCAAGGTTCCTGTATTTGTAGTGTTTGCCGTCCCAGAAGCTTGACGCGGCCATGTCAACGCCGAAGTTCACCTTAACACCCATTGTGTCCTTCACGTCAGACAGCGCTTTCCGCATGTAATCAAGGGCCTGCATGTCAGACATTGAAGGTATCCATGCGCCCTCGTCAGTCATCTGCCTTGCCCTGATGTCTTTTCCGGTTTTCCTGTGCAGGTAATTCATAACTTCAATGTTTTCCTTAATTGACAAAGCCCTCGGCATCAAAAGGAATTCCTGCATGCTTGTTGAAAGCATTTTCGTGTGCTTTCCGCCACCTATCACATTCCCCAAAGGGAACGGAATGCTTCTTGAATGCGGGTTAAGGAACTTCCATACTTCGTCCCCGGCCATTTCCCTCAGCACTGCGTATTGTATTGCAAGAACAGGGTTCCCGCCTATCACTGGTATCAATTCCTCAATCTGCTCCAAATCATTAAAGCTGCTGAATCTCATGCCTTTGACTTTTGACTTGAAATTAATGAAGTCGCAGGCATACTTCACATCCTTTGCAAACGCTTTTACTTCGTGCACGCCTGTCGAAGCGCCTGAAGGCGCCGATGCTGAGAATTGCCTGTCTATTGTCACTTCTATTGCAGGCTCTTTCCTTGAATTCAGGATTTGCCTTGCCTTAACCTCTCTTATAATCATGGCATTTGGTAAGGGAGATTATCTTAAAAACCTTCTGCTTTTAGGAACGAAGTGACAGAAGGCTGCGTTAAGCGGGAATTAGGAAAAAGAAAAGAAAAAGGGCTTAAAGCCCGTACATCTTCTGCAACCCTGCCACATCAGGCTGCTCAAGAGTCCTTTTTGCAAGGTCCCCGTTGTTTGAATAGCCGTACATTGTGGCTCCTGTGCAGCTTGCTGAATAAATGTCAGACATGCCAACAGAGTGCCCGAACTCATGCGTTGCAATGTTCTGCAAATCCATCAAGGCAGGATCCAATGAAGCGTCTCCCCACTGGTATTTTGTGTTCAAAAGCATGTCAAACTCGACAATCCTTTTTCCAACCCTTGTGTACCAGACTGTTGTAACGCCAATCACGTTGGCATCTGAATAATCTCCGAAAGCAACCGCGTTCTGATAGTTCTGCATGCCGTATTGCGCTGTGTAGTCAACAGAAGGCGCATTGAGCAGTTCAGATGATGTTGCAGCGTCCCATGCCTCAGATGATGCTGAAAGCGTGTTCATTACAAACTCTTCTGAAAGCCCCTGGCTGTTTGAAGGATTAACAGCATATGAAACAGGCAATGCAGCCCATTTAACGCCCATCAGCTTGTAGTATCTTGACAATTTAATTTT
>DUKS01000042.1:0-191 GCA_013329215.1 Nanobdellota archaeon
CGAAAAACCGAAAGATTTATAAATAAGCAGGCTTCTCCATTTAGAAAATGGCAGGGTTATTTCTATCAGATGGGACTATGCACCGGAAAGACCGCTATTCCCCTCTATAGAAAAGATGCCCTGGTAGTGTAGCCCGGCCTATCATGCAACCCTGTCACGGTTGCGACCCGAGTTCAAATCTCGGCCAGGGC
>DUKS01000042.1:313-16846 GCA_013329215.1 Nanobdellota archaeon
AGTTCAAATCTCGGCCAGGGCGTAGCACTGGACGATAAGGAACCGCAGTTCCTCCATCGGCCAGGGCGTATGATGGACCGGTGGCGCAGTTTGGTAGCGCACCTGAGTTGCTTAATAGGCAACGGTGACACTTTTACCTCTGATGGAAGAAATCAGGGGGTCACGGGTTCGAATCCCGTCCGGTCCATACGGAGCATGGAGCGGGCGGTGCATCGTGCAAGCGATGCAGACCGTCCGGTCCCTAAGATTGGAGGGCGGGCATAAAGCTGCTGGAAAACGCGAAGCGTTTTCAGCATGCCGAAAATCCGAAGGATTTTCAAGCGCCATCCGTAGTGCGATGGCGCAGGCAAGGATAAAGGCATCCAAGGAGAGTCCCGCGAGGGATTTTAGGCGTAGGAAACAATGGCTGACAAATTTGAAATTCAGGAACATAAGTTTGTGCCCAAGCACACAAAGCTTACTGTAGAGGAAGCGCAGAAAATTCTTGAGCAGTTTAATATCTCATTAAGGCAGCTGCCGAAGATACTGAAGACAGACCCTGCTCTCAAAGACCTGGCTGCAGAGCCCGGCGACATGATAAAAATAGACAGAACCAGCCCGACAGTGGGAAAAGTAAATTTTTACAGGGTGGTTGTAAATGCTTGACGAGCGCAAGCCGGCGGCAGGTGCGGCAAAGCCGGACCAGAATTTTCTTATAAGAAAATATTTCGAAGACCATTCCCTGATAGAATACAACCGGAAGTCATTCAACAATTTCATAGAAAATGAAATACCGAAGATAATCAAAGAGGTCGGGGACATCGTTCCGACAGTAATCCCGCCTGACGTGAACGACTTCAGGATACGCTTTGACAACATCAGGATTGAGAAGCCGAAAATAACAGAGGCGGACGGCTCAAGAAAAGACGTTTATCCGATGGAAGCGAGGCTAAGGCAGCTTACATATTCAGCCCCGATGTACCTTGACGTGACAGTCCACATTGACGGAGTTCAGAGGGAAGCGTTTCAGACACCAATCGGAAAAATGCCTGTAATGCTGAAATCAAAATACTGCAACCTCTTCGGATTAAGCAAGGAAGACCTGATAAAGAGGGGCGAAGACCCGTATGACCCGGGCGGCTATTTTGTCCTTAACGGAAATGAGAGGGCGTTAATCACAGTTGAAGATTTGGTCCCGAACAAGATGTTTGTCCAGGAAAGCAACGGCCCAAGCAGGTTCACTGCAAAAATATTTTCGCACAAGGACTCATACAACATCCCACACGTGATTGAGCAGATGAGGGACGGAATCATATACATTTCATTCACCAGATTCAAGAGAGTGCCGATAATGTACGTGATAAAGGCGCTGGGTCTTATAAAGGATCAGGATATCATGCAGCTTATCTGCGACGAAAAGATGTATGATGAGGTTTACATAAACCTGCATGACCTGAAGGAAATAAGCACATCAGAAGATGCGCTGAACGCGCTTGCAGCAAAAGGCAGCATCACTGTCCAGCCAAAGGAAAGCAAGACAGACAAGACTTTGGAGCAGCTGGACCAGTTCCTGCTGCCGCATATAGGGATATCAGCGAAAGAAAGGGCGCTCAAGGCGTACAACCTGTGCAAAATAATAAAGAAGTTCCTGCAGATTTCAAAAGACGGCGTGCAGCCGGCTGACAAGGACCATTACAAGAACAAAAAGCTCAAGCTTTCAGGCGATTTGATGGCAGAGCTCATGAGGGTAAACATGAAAGTGCTTGTAAACGATGTCCTGTACAATTTCCAGAGATTGGTTAAGAGGGGCAAGTTCCAGTCTGTAAAGACAATAATCAGGGACAAGCTGCTCACATCAAGGATAAAGAGCGCCATGGCTACAGGCACATGGGTTGGCGGAAGGAAAGGAATCAGCCAGAACCTTGACAGGATAAACTTTGTTGCAACAACATCGCATCTTGCAAGGGTTGTTTCACTGTTGTCTGCAACCCAGGAAAACTTTGAGGCAAGGGAGCTTCACTGCACTCACTGGGGGAGGCTGTGCCCGATAGAAACGCCTGAAGGGACGCCCATTGGTTTGAGAAAGAACATGGCAATGCTTTGCGAAATAACACAGGAGGAAGTTCAGGAAGACAAGTTCAGGAAATCCCTTGAATCGCTTGGTCTGAAGAAGTGCATTTAAAAATGGTAGACGTATATGTTGATGAGAAATTTGTAGGCGGCGTTGACAATGCCAAGGAGTTTGTCAAGGCTGTCAAGGAAGAAAGGAGAAAGAACAAGCTCCCGCAGTCCATCAATGTAGTTTATGACCCGGATTTCAATGAAGTAATAATAAACACAATCACAGGCAGGGCGAGAAGGCCGTTAATCATAGTTGACAACGGCGTGCCAAGGCTGGCTGAAGAGCACATAAAGAAGCTGCAGAGCAGGGAGATAAACTGGGACTGGCTTGTTAGGGAAGGAATCATAGAGTATCTTGATGCTGCTGAAGAGGAAGATGCTTATGTTGCATTGAATGACAAGTATCTCACAAAAGAGCACACTCACCTGGAGATAAGCCCTGTAACAATTTTGGGGCTGATTACCTCGCTTGTTCCTTACGCGAATTTCGGGCAGTCATCCAGGCTTAACAGGGGCTCAAAAACACAGAAGCAGAGCCTCGGGCTGTATGCATCAAACTTCCTTTTGAGGATAGACACTGACGTAAGCCTGCTGCATTATCCGCAGAAGCCCATTGTAAAATCATTCATGCATGACGTGCTTAACTATGAAAAGCACCCGTCAGGCCACAACATTACAATAGCTGTCATGAGCTGCGACGGCTATAACATGGAAGATGCAATCATACTGAACAAGGGCTCTGTTGAAAGGGGCCTTGCAAGGTCAAGCTATTACAGGCCGTATGTTGTTGAGGAATTAAGGTATCAGGGCGGGCTTGTTGATGAGATTGGGGTTCCTGACAAGGATGTCAAGGGCTACAAGTCAGAGGATGATTACAAGTTTTTGGAGGATGACGGCATTGTTTATCCGGAGGCAAAGCTGAAAGAAAATGATGTTGTTATCGGAAAAACATCTCCCCCAAGGTTCCTTGGAGAGCTGGAAGAGTTCAGCATTGCGGCAAACATGAGAAGGGAAAGCTCGCTTACTGTAAAGCAGGGCGAGCATGGCACTGTTGACTTTATTGCTGTTACTGAGAATGAGGAAGGAAACAAGCTCATACAGGTAAGATTAAGGGATTTGAGAATACCGGAAATCGGCGATAAGTTTGCATCAAGGCACGGGCAGAAAGGAGTCATAGGAAGAATAGTGCCGCAGGCAGACATGCCCTTTACTGCTTCAGGAATAACCCCTGACCTGATATTTTCACCCCACTCGCTGCCTTCGAGGATGACAATCTCGCACCTCATTGAGATAATCGGCGGAAAAGTCGGTTCATTGGCGGGAAGGCACATTGACGGAAGCACATTCTCGGCTGAAAGCGAAGCAGACCTGAGAAAGACCCTGCTTGAGATGGGCTTCAGGGAAAACGGCACAGAAAGGATGTACAACGGAATCACAGGGGAAGAATTTTCAGCAAACATATTCGTGGGAAACATGTATTACATGAAGCTGAAGCATATGGTTGCAAACAAGCTGCATGCAAGGGCTTCAGGCAGGATACAGCTTTTGACAAGGCAGCCTATTGAAGGAAGAAGCAAGGGCGGCGGTTTAAGGCTCGGGGAAATGGAGAAGGACTGCTTTGTTGCGCACGGCGCGTCCCTCCTGCTTAAGGAAAGGTTTGACTCGGACAAGACAGTTGTTTATGTCTGCGAGGGCTGCGGTATGCTTGCTGTTTACGACACAATGAAAGGCAAGGCGTACTGCACGAAATGCGGCGCGAATATTGAAGTGTCGCCGGTGGAGCTCAGCTATGCTTTCAAGCTATTGCTTGATGAGCTTAAGGCGATAGGCATATACCCAAAGATGCAGTTGAAGAGCAAGTATTAGGTGGAAAAAATGCACTCAAAATCGTACTCGTACAAAAAGGTTGACAAGATAGTATTTGGAATGCTGTCGCCAAAGATGATAAAGAAGATGGCGACTGCAAAAATAGTAACCCCAGAGCTTTACGACAGGGAAGGCTATCCTGTTGACGGCGGCCTTATGGACATAAGGCTCGGAGTAATAGACCCCGGGCTGAGGTGCAAGACCTGCGGCGAGAAGCTGAAGGAGTGCCAGGGTCACTTCGGCTACATAGAGTTTGCAAGGCCCCTTATACATATTGACTATGCAAAGGTGCTTTTCAATTTCCTCCAGTGCACGTGCAGGGAATGCGGCAAAATACTGATGCCTGAAGAGGAAAGGCAGAAAATACTCGCAAAGATTGACAAGTACCTGCAGAAGAACAATGTTGACAGTTTCAGGAAAGCCTCAAAGCTGGCAAAGATAATGTGCCGCTCTGTAAGGAAATGCCCGCACTGCAAGGCAAAACAGCTTGGCATAAAGATTGAAAAGCCAACAACATTCTTTGAAGACACCAAAAGGCTTAACCCAATTGAGATAAGGGCGAGAATGGAAAAAGTGTCTGATGAGGACTGCCTGCTTCTCGGATTAAGGCCCGAATACGCAAGGCCTGAATGGATGATACTTACAGTTCTTGGAATACCCCCCGTGACAATGAGACCGAGCATCACGCTTGAAACAGGCGAAAGGGCTGAAGATGACCTTACTCACAAGCTGAGCGACATTGTAAGGATAAACCAGAGGCTGTTTGAAAACATAAATGCAGGCGCGCCTGAAATTATCATTGAGGACTTGTGGGATTTATTGCAGTACCACGTAACAACTTACTTTGACAATGAGATTACACAGGTTCCGCCGGCAAGGCACAGGAGCGGCCAGCCTCTGAAAACATTAAGCGAAAGAATCAAGAGCAAGGAAGGAAGGTTCAGGCATAACCTCGCGGGAAAGAGGGTTAATTTTGCAGCGCGTACTGTAATTTCCCCAGACCCAAAGATAGGGCTTAATGAGGTTGGCATACCGTTTGAGGTTGCAATGGAGCTTACAGTGCCTGAAAATGTAACAGAATGGAATATTGAATGGCTTAAAGAGTTTTTAAAGAAGGGGCCGAAGCAGTACCCGGGCGCAAACTATGTCACAATGGAAGACGGCAAGAAAAAGAAAATATCAGCCGAAACACAGGAGCAGCTGCTGCAGGAGCTCACGCCCGGCCAGGTTGTTGAAAGGCATATAGTGGATGGTGATGTTGCGATATTCAACAGGCAGCCGTCGCTGCACAGGATGTCAATCATGTGCCATAAGGTAAGGGTCCTTCCAGGAAAATCATTCCGCCTTAACCCCGCTGTATGCAACCCGTACAACGCAGATTTTGACGGAGATGAAATGAACCTGCATGTGCCGCAGACGCAGGAAGCAATGGCTGAAGCTGAGACGCTCATGGAAGTCCAGACCCAGATTATGTCGCCAAAGAACGGGCTTAATGTTATCGGGTGCATTGACGATGCTGTAACAGGCAACTATCTGCTTACGAAGCTTGCTGAAATGCCGAAGCAGGAAGCAATAATGCTGCTGCTGAGCATAGGCGTTGACGAGCCTGACAGGTTCAGGAAGTTCAAGGAAACAGTAAACGGAAAAGAGATATTCAGCGCGCTGCTGCCGAAAGACTTCCAGTTTGTGGGGTTCTCAAAGAACTGTAAGAAGCACAAGGTGTGCGAAGGCAAGAAATGCGAGACAGACTCGTTCATAGTGATAAAGGACGGCAACCTTGTTTCAGGCGTGATAGACAGCAACACTGTTGGGGAAGGAAACGGCACGCTGCTCAGGGACATACACAGGCTATACAATGAAACCACCTCTGTGGACCTGTTTGGCAAGATATTCAGGCTTGGCATTGCCTACCTGCTTAAGTGCGGCATGACAATCAAGACATCTGACGCAGACATGCCCGAGGACATACAGGGCCGGGTTAAGGAAATGCTTGAATCAGCAGAGACGGATGTTGACAAGCTGATTGCCGACTTCAAGTCAGACAAGCTAAAGGCGGGGGTTTCAATGAGCATAAGGGAAACTCTTGAAAGAATGATACTGCAGAGATTAAACGAGGCAAGGAATGAGATTGGAAAGCTTATTGCAAAGAGCGCTGCACCCGGGAACTCATCGCTGATAATGGCACAGTCCGGAGCAAAAGGAAACATACTGAACCTTGCGCAGACAGCCGCTTTGGTAGGTCAGCAGGCTTTGAGAGGAAAAAGAATCAACAAGGGATACAGGAACAGGACGCTCTCACTTTTCAAGCAGTTTGACCTGTCTCCTGCGGCGCACGGATTCGTAAGGCACAGCTATAAGAAAGGGCTGAACCCGTATGAGTTTTTCTTCCATGCAATGACAGGAAGGGACTCGCTCATGGATACAGCGCTCAGGACCCCAAAATCAGGTTATTTGTACAGAAGGCTTGCAAATGCAATGCAGGACCTGAAGATAGAGTATGATTACACAGTAAGGGACGCGAACAACGCGATTGTCCAGTTTACATACGGTGATGACGGCGTTGATGTTTCAAAAAGCGACGGCGGCTCGATAGATGTAAAGAAGATAATCAATGAAGTGGAGGGGGCTGATTAAAAATGGCTGTTGACGATGACCTGCTAAAGCAGTACAAAGGCAGGATACCGGAACCTCTGCTGAAGACATTCAGGGAATATGCTGACGAGGTTGGCCTGTCAAAGGCAAACCAGAAGAAGGCTATTGAAAAAATAGAGGGCCGCTACCTGAACTCCAAGATACATCCGGGAGAGGCGATAGGCATAGTAACTGCAGAATCATTTGGTGAGCCGGGCACGCAGATGACATTGAGGACATTCCACTTTGCTGGAGTTGCAGAAGCAAACGTCACGCTTGGGCTTCCAAGGCTGATTGAGATATTTGACGCAAGAAAGGACATAAGCACCCCAATCATGGAGATATACCTGAAAAAGCAGCCCAAAGATGAGAAAGAGCTGGAAAAGCTGATTGCGCTGATAAAGGAGATTAAGTTCTCTGAAGTGCTTGCGGAAATCACAATTAACATAGCAAAGATGATTATTGAGGTTAAATTGAACAGGAAGAGAATGAAGGACTTGGAAATAAGGGACGATCCTCTGCTGAAAGCGCTCAGGACAACGCTTAAAACCGTGGATATTCTGGACAAGGATGACCTGCTTATAATGAAGCCGAAAGTGAAAGAGCTTACACTGCCGGGCCTGTATGCAATAAAAGAGCGCATTAAGGAAGTGCATGTGAAGGGAATAGAAGGCATAAAGCAGGTCCTGCCTGTCAAAAGAAATGAGGAATTGATACTTATATCCTCCGGTACAAACCTCAAGAAAGTCATTGAAATTGAGGAAGTTGACGCTTCAAAGACAACATCAAACGACATATTTGAAATAGCGAAAGTGCTTGGAATAGAAGCGGCAAGAAACGGCATTGTCAGGGAAGTTTCAAAAGTCCTGCACGATCAGGGTCTTGAAATTGATGACAGGCACATCATGTTTGTTTCAGACCTTATGACAACAACGGGCACTGTAAAAGGTGTTACGAGAAGCGGAATCACAGGGGAAAAGGAAAGCGTCCTGGCGAGGGCATCTTTCGAAACTCCTATTGTGCACCTGATAAACGCAAGCATGGTAGGTGAAATTGACAAGCTTAACTCTGTTGTTGAAAACGTGCTTATTAACCAGCCAATACCCCTGGGTACAGGGCTGCCTGGTTTAGTGACAAAGATGAAAGGAGAGAAAGAAGATGAGCAGTGAACTTAAGGATCTGCTGAAGGAAAAGAACATAATCTTCGGCACAAACGAGACAGTGCAGGGGCTTAAGCTTGGCAGGGTAAAGAAAGTCCTGCTTGCATCAAACTGCCCGAAGGATGTCAGGGAAACAATAGCGCATTACGCAAAGATAGCAGGCGCCACTGTTATTGAGCTTGACGTGCCAGACAAGGAAATAGGTTTGTTGTCGAAAAAACCCTTCGGAGTTTCTGTTTTGAGCTGTTAGGCAGATGGCATTTAGTCTTGATATGAAAACAATAGGCTACATCAACCTATTTGAGAATCTGACGCATTCTGCCGTTAAGGACTGTTTTGCAGAAGGCGAATCGCTTGTTTTCATCATAGACCAGGGGCAGATGGGGCTTGCGATTGGCTCGCACGGCGCAAATATCAAAAAGGCGTCTTCTGTTTTCAAAAAAGACATAAAGGTTTATGAATTCAACCCGGAGCCTGCGGAGTTTGTTAAGAATTTGTTGTTTCCTTTAAAGCCGAAGTCAGTTGAAAGGCAGGACAATGTTGTCGTTATAAAAGCTGCTGATGCGGTTGAAAAAGGAAAGGTTTTTGGAAGGGAAAAGACGAACCTCCATAGGATACAGGAAATAGTAAAGAAGTATTTTGAAGTTGAAGTTAAGGTTGAATAGGACTTTTCTTTGCCTTTAGGCATAAAATCTCTCTATATTCCTTTTCCCCAAACAGTACAGGGTAAAATGTTTCCCCGTCTAATGCTGTTTGCTGGAAATTTACTAATGCAGGATCAGCGTTTCCTTTCTTAATAGCGCCATAAACAGAATAAACCGCTTTTTTCGCATCACTGTGTTTCCGTGCCTTGCTAATCCGCTGGAGGCATGTTATGATTATTTCTTTGGCAGCCCCTGCTTTTTCCTGATTGCCAAATTCAATTGAAATGCCGCACTGCACATTGTCTATTAATGACTTGCCATTTGCAATTACAGGTTCTATGAATACTATTTTGTTAATGGGCACTGCCTGCGCCAGTACGAGTGCTTCCTTTTTAGTAGCCACTATAAAACTTTCAGTGTCTGCGGTTGTTGAGTGGATATCTATTACATAATCGCACTTTTCCAGCTCTTTGGAAATTGCTGCAGCCAGTTTCTCTTCATGGTTCCCATTTACATCTCCGGGAAAGCACCTGTTCAGGTCTATGTCTATGAATCTTTTTTCCTCTTTCATTGCTTCTTCATTTGCAATAATGAGAACCAGGCTTCCGGGCATTAGTTTTATATCTTTTACGGCTGCTATTATTTCAGCTCCTATTTTTTCGTTTCCGTGGAGACATCCAACAATCCCTATTTTGGGATTCCCTTTCCCAATACCTATCATTTGCATTATTTCAGCCTTCCCAGCAGCAGGACAGAGTCCCCTGCATTATAATCCACTTTCAATGCATTATCGAAAAAATCATCAGCCCTCTGATGCCTTTGCACTTCATCATAAAGGCAGGTTCCGTACGTGGCTTTTCCAACCATTGTTTCTTCGCAGAACCTTTCCATTTTTAAGTGTTGTTTTGCTATTATTGCAGCGATTTCTTTTATGTCTGCAGGCGTGCCATCTCTGCGCGGGTAAAGCTTTCTGACCAGCCTCTCTGTTGCAGCATAAATAACAGGGTTTTGCGTTCTCATAGCAAGAAAATCAAAATCCCCGGAGGATAACGCGAGCTTGTTCACCCTGCCAAAAATCCCTTTCTTTTGGGATTTTCTTTCCACCACTATGCCGCTGAGGTAGAGGATTGGTGATTCGCATACATTTAGCAAATCGTATGAAGAAAACCCGACAATCTCATTTTCCTGCCTTATAAGATACAGATTATCTGCGTTCATAACATGGTTTTCCACATCTTCCATGGTTATTGCCGTGCCAAAGCCGTTTCTTGCAATCTCCGCAAGCCTGCATACAAGAGATGCCCTTTCCTGCCCTGAAAAAGATTTGCCGGGCGCATTAATCTGTTTTATTTCTTCCATATTATTTGCCTCCTGATATTGACCTTCTCGCCCATTATTTATATATTGTGTCATAAATAGCAATATTTATATAATAGTTACACTTTTATGCAACATATGGCACAAATAGAGCTATTGCTCAGGGACTTTTTCAACAAGCACCCGGACATAAGGCAGGCACGGAAGAAAGGGCTTGTGAACAGAAGGGCTCTTGCAAGATATATAGTCAAAGCAGAGCATCTGGAGCATACAACAATAGACGCCCTGATTTCTGTATTAAGAAGGTTTGACACTGAAACAGCAAAGGATGAAGAGCAGTTTAACAGGCTGCTTTCGGAAGTTACAATTTCAACAAAGGAAAACATAGCAATAATCGCATTAAAGAAGACTGCGAAGGCAGTTGAAAAGCTGCCAAAAGTAATCTCCTGCGTTGATTACAGCAGGGGGGAAATACTTAAGATAGTGCAGGGCGCATTGTCCTTGAAGATTTTTATTGACGAAACAAATCTTAAGGCAGTTAAGGAAATCTTTGATGAGAAAGACATACTTAGCATAATGAAAAGCATTGCGGAACTAAACCTAGTTTTTCCAAAAGAGGCTATGGAATCAAAAGGAGTATTGTCTTATATCGCATCACATCTCGCAATGGAGGGCATTACTATTATAGAGCTAGTCACGTGCACGCCCGAGCTTACACTGTATGTTGAAAAGAAGCATTTGCTTAAGGCGTATGAGGCGCTCTGGAAGCTTGAAGAAAGCGCAAGGGCGGGCCAAGGAAAGATTAATAAATCAAAGTAGAGGATTAAACTACGATGGCAGATGATTTTAAGGTAACGCCGTGGGACGTTTCGGGCGAAATTGATTATGACAAGATTATAGCGGAATTCGGCGTTGAAAAGCTGAACGAGGCCATGCTTGAAAGGATTAAGAAGCACACTAAGGATTTGCATTTCATGCTTCGCAGGAAGGTCTTTTTTGCGCACCGCGACATGAAATGGCTTTTGGACGAGTATGAAAAAGGGAATAAATTCTTTTTATATACAGGACGGGCGCCTTCCGGGCCAGTGCATCTTGGCCACCTGATGCCATGGATTTTTACCAAGTGGCTGCAGGACACTTTTGATGTTGAGCTTTGGTTCCAGTTCCCGGATGAGGAGAAATTCCTGTTCAAGCAGGACCTGAAGTTTGAGGACACGCAGCACTGGCTTAATGAGAATATGCTTGATGTAATTGCATTGGGCTTTGACCCGAAGAAGACGCATTTCCTTATCGATACGAAAGATGCGGATTTAATGTATAAGGAAGCATGCAGGGTTTCAAAAAGAATTACGTTCTCAATGGTAAAATCAACATTCGGGCTGTCAAATGAAAGCAATACAGGCTCCATCTTTTATACAGCAATGCAGGCAGTCCCGGCTTTTTTGCCGTCTGTCCTGAAAGGAAAGGAAATCCCGTGCCTTATTCCGCACGCAGTTGATCAGGACCCGCATTTCAGGCTAACACGCGACATATTGCCTAAATTAGGGCATTACAAGCCTGCTTCAATCCAGTGCATATTCCTGCCGCCTTTATCCGGCGTTGAGGGAAAAATGTCTGCCTCATCAGCATCTGAACAGGCTATATTTACAACAGACACTCCTGAGATGGTTAAGAAGAAGATAAACAAGTATGCATTCTCTGGCGGGCAAAGCTCTGTTGAAGAACACAGGAAAAAAGGCGGAAACCCGGATATTGATGTTTCATACCAGTATTTGCGTATGCTGTTTGAGCCTGATGACAAAAAGCTGCAGCAGGTTTATGATGACTACAAAAGCGGAAAGCTTCTGACAGGTGAAATGAAAGCAATTCTTATTGAGAAAGTAAATGCTTTCTTGAAGCACCATCAGGCTGAAAGGGAAAAGGCAAAAGGCAAGGTTGATAAGTTTCTCCTGAAGCGTTAAGGTTATATACTCCTTTTTGTTACTTATTCTCTGCTTTGGGGATGTCGTATAACCCGGCATTACGGCCGGCTCCAGACTATGGAGCGCTGAGCTTTACGCGATGATGAGCGCTGGTATATGCGAAAACAGGAAGATACCGGCTAATCAGGGTTCGAATCCCTGCATCCCCATTTTGTTTTTCTTAATTCTAATTCAAATTATTGCTTGCTTCTTTTTGCTCCCAGCCAGGGATCATCAGATTCTGCAGGGAAATCAAACCAGCCTCTTGCGCTCCAGTTGTCGCACAAATGGGCAAAAGCTGCCAAAGGCGTTTGTGTTCTTCTTTTTCCGGAGTAATCGTTCTTTTCCCCTTCCACATAGTTTATTCCGTTCCAAAGGCCCTCTGTAAGAACAAACCCATACTCCCTTATCTTTTGCTCAACAAACGACCGGACCTGGGTTTCCTTGTCGGTTAAAGCCGGGTTGACTTCCAATGTGCCGTCTTCTTTTGTTGTGTATTTCCATGGCTTCTCAAGGTCGTGGAGATAAAGGACAAGCAATGAATCTGATAAGGAAAAATTTAATGGCCTGGCTTCATTTAACTGGGGGTATAAAACAGCGGCTATGTTCATTATTTCTGTAATATGGTCTAAATACCCTCCCCTCCATGCCTGGTGGTTGTGCTTTGAGCCTCTGGCTGCAGTAAATAAGGTCCTGTTGTCATCCAGCAGCTTGCGGCAAATGCTTCCGTTTGGCTCTTCAATCATGTCCAAAAACTCGTTTAGCGTGTGGTATGTTGGTTTCATACTATGCACACAGCTAGAGAAATATTTAAATAGGTGAAACAACTTATATAAGTTTATGGACCTATCCCAATTTATAGACGGGCTTGATTTAAGCAGCTATGAGAAAGAGGCAATCCTGTTTTTGTCAGGCGTTGACAATGCCGATGCGCATACAATTTATAAAAACACAAAAATCCCGAAAGGGAGGATTTATTCTGTCCTGAACAGCCTGGTTGAAAAGGGATTTGCAAATATTATCCCGACAAGCCCAAAAAGATACAGGATTGACAATATCCAGAGCGCAATAAAAATCTATTTGGAGACAAAACAGGATTTAATCGGGAAAAGCATAACAGAAATTGATAGTCTTGAAGTAAAGCCGAAAGTATTTCGTTTGGAGAAAAATGCGCCGTCTGTTTATGCATTTACAGGGCGGGAGGAACATCTTAATGCATTAATCTCACTTAGAAACAGGGCAAAGAGCAGCTTAATCCAGGTTGCGCCAATGTTTGCCGGAACATTTGCGAGCAATCTTTCTTTGTATAAGGCGATACATCGCGGGGTTAAGGTAAGAATAATTACAGCGGCCATAACAAAAGAAAATAAAAAAAGTATCAGGGAATATTTAAAGTTGGGGGCGGAGGTTCGTATCCTGGGTTCTCAGGATTTAGTCTATTTTTTAATAAAAGACAATGATGAATTTATCCTTGGGTTGGAAGATTACAGGAATAAAGAAGAGAGGCTGAATCTGATTAGCAGAAATAAAGGATTGCTGTTAGTTCTTGAACAATACTTTGAGGGCCTATGGAAAAGGTCGCGAAAAATAAATGCTTCAAAGCTGGCATGAAATCAATCAGTTTAAGCCTCAAAGCGCGATAAGTGTGCCGGAGGCCGGCTTTCCGCAAGCCTTATATAATTTCAGTCTATAACTGCCTGTTATGGACAAGGCTACTCTTGCAGACATTCTTATGAAGAGCGTAGATGATGCATACAATTCTGTGAATGTGGTGGAAGGGTACAAGCCGCACTTCGCTGTAAATCATGAGGATGCCTGGGGATACCTTGTGGGGCTTAAGAATTATTTCAACCAGAAAAAGTTTGATGATTTTTCAATAAGGCTCACACCAAAGGCTGTGCATGAGTACATACTTGGCATTACAGGCAATTCGGGCGCTGATAGCGCAGCAATAATAACGGCATCTGCAATAAAAAAGGATTACAGGGAAATTATTGCCGGGGAAGGAAAGCCGGGAAAGACGCTTGAAGAAAGGGCAGTATACGCAAGGAACGCATCGCTTGGCGCGGCTATTGCTTCCGGGTTGTGGGTTTTGATTTCGCCTGGGGCGGCAATCGGCATGGGCATTCTTGCTTTGGGCATATGGGCATATTCAACATACGCCCTTAGAAAGCACAGGCAGGAAAGCGGGGCTTCCCCGGAGAAAAAACCAAAGGCGCATTACCCTGAGCTTAAGGGCATTGATTTTATGGTATGGCATAACATTCTGCAGGAAAACAGGGAAAAGATAAAGCCTTGCCTGGAAGGCCTGTTTTCATAGCAACACTTATATAGTTTGCAATAAACACGCTTTGCAGGGGGGTACATGAAACAAGCTCTGGCTAAAATCGTCTTAGAAAGCGTTTCCTGTGCAGCATATAACAACCTTTCACCAGAGGCTCAAGGCTACCTTGCGACACTAAACAATTACTATACGCAGGTAAGGCCAAACACAAAAAAATCAGAGAGGGATTCCCGCCTTGGACAAATTAAACATTATATCACCTTGCAGTATGAGGCCAGTACTGAAAAGCTTGTAAAGTTTCCTAATCTTGGTAAGTATGTAAGATATGCAAGAACAGCAGCCGCTGCGGCTTCTGTGTCTATTATATGCCTGCCGTTCAGCGTGCCGCTCGCAACAGTGGGCGCAATTTCGTTTATAACATTTATAGGCCTGCAAAGGGCATTAAACAGAAACAGGCGGGAAATTATGAATGAGGAAACAGCCAGGGCATTAGCTGCAGACGAGCAGGAATATGCCCCCGCCCGGGAAGTATTGGCTAAATCCGGGCTTAGTGACCTGGAGGCAGTGCTGCGGCAAAACGAACAAGGCATACGCTCGCAAATTTTTGATTATTTTTCCCAAAACTAAACCGAAAGATTTTAATAGTCTTTAGAGATTTTAATGCTTACTTACAAACAGGCTCGCATGCCTTCTTACTGGGAAAATAACAATGGAAAAACAGCAATTGGTTGATATCGTTCTTGACAGCATCAGGCTTTCAAGGGCATGCGTTGATGCAAAGGTTTATGATGACGGAAAGTCAGCGGGCTATCTTGGGCATGTTGCGGGATTTTATAATGATGCGCACACTGAGATTGAGCATTTGGCTGCGATACAGGATTATCTTGCCAGCATGCGTTCTGTTGATGTGCATGGCGTGATATTGGACCGCATGCGGACTGCGCTGATATGCGGGAAGTATGCGTTTGCAGCAAGCTCGCTGTGCCTTCTTGCTGCACCTATTTTGCCTGCGCTTGCGCTTGTTTCTGCTGTATCGGCAGGGGTTTCAATAGGGTTTGCTGCGCTTCTTAAGCGAAGGGAGAAAAAGATTGCAGGCATTGAAGCCGGGCTGAAGCAGGATGTGGAAGGTCCTGTGCGCGCAGTTGCTGATGAATTAAAGGCAATGAATGCCTCGGAGCTTGGCGCTTTGCTTGCCGAATACAGGCCTGCAATACAGCCTTATCTTTTGCAGCAGACGGCGTGAGAAAGAATTTTGCAAAAATAATCCAAAAGCTTTAAATACTACTTGAAAATCCTAATGCTGACTCTAAATAGTCAATAAATAAGGGATTCTCAACCTTGCAAAACAAATGGGAAGGAGCAACAAAAATGGAACCGAAGTTTTTAGGTGCGGATGTAGGGGCAGGATTGACAGCAATGTACGGAGCGCTTGGCGAGCTTGTAAGGCTGCACGGCGCAACGCTTGGCACCACCCAGCGTGATGACCTTACAAAAAGTGAAGGGCTGCTTAAGGCAGTTGGAGAGCTAAAACACACGCAGAGCACAAGCTTTAATTTTTCAGGTGCACTTGATGAAGCTGTTGAAACAATGATAGGCATAACACTATCCGCAGTAACACCGAGCCCGGAATACCTTGCTGCAAGAGCAAAGGTTACGACATCCGGAGTTACAGGCGCAAGCACTGCAGGGGTTGATGCTGCTTACAGCATGTTTGAAGGCGCAGTGAATGCATGGGAAAAGAAGCAAACAGCATTTGTTGCACAGCAGATTGAGGAAAAGCAGTTATATGTTACAGGCGTAAAGCACCTTATAACAAGCCTGAATAATGCGCTTGCGGAGGCAGACCTTGCTAAGACCACAGCTGTTGTGGAAAAGCTATATGAAACAACACAGGTTGGCAACACAATTCGGGTAAAAGGAGTGTTTGAGGCACTTAGCGCGCTGGAAACAGTTGCAGTTAAGGCTATGGCTGCTGGCTTTGATGCGAAAACAGCAAAAGAACTCGCAGTCAGAGGAAGGCATGCAATATGCAATATGTATGTATTCCCGCCTGCGGAAGATGAAGCTGCAGAAAGGCTTCCGGCAGCAGTGCTGGCAGAGTCAATGCTTTACGACAGGACAAAAAGCTTTAGGAAATAAAGCTTTTTTTTATTTTATTTTTTTAATTAAAGCAAAAGAGTGAGACACAAAAATGAAACAGCAAAGACGAATTGAAAAGTATCTGGGGACTGCCCTGAACTCTTATACAGATCTGCAGGAGCTTTACGGAAGGAAACACGTGCTTCCAATTGCCATTGGCGGCGAAACAAAGGGGATTGTTGTTGCAGATATGCGCCTTATGCTTCCGCTTGAAAATTTTATGGAGCATTATGTGCTTGTTGAGTGCCAGCTTCAAACGCCTGAAAGCAGGGAGATTAAGGCCAGCGCTGAGGCATCATTGGGCAATACAGGCCATGTTGTTGAATGCATGGATGTGGCACTGCAGTCCTACGAAATGCAGATGGAGGCATACCAGGAAGAAACAGAGGCATGGCTGGAGGCAAACAAGGCTTTGCTTGCAGAAAGGCGCG
>DUKS01000029.1:0-254 GCA_013329215.1 Nanobdellota archaeon
CTGGGGCGGCACCCTGCTGAAAGTGTATCAGTAGGGCCCAAAGGTTGACTCATCCAATTTAGAAATTTGGAGTAGAGTGCAAGAGCAAAAGTCAGCCTGACTGTGTTCCGACACGAAAGGGACGCAGGAACGAAAGTTTGGTCTAGCGAACCTCTATGTCCTCCTTGATGGGGGCTAGAGATGACAGAAAAGCTATCTCGGGGATAACTGAGTTGTCGCGCCCTAGAGTTCCTATCGACGGCGCGGCTTGCTAC
>DUKS01000029.1:425-45700 GCA_013329215.1 Nanobdellota archaeon
TAAAAGGGTTCGTGAGCTGGGTTAAGAACGTCGTGAGACAGTTTGTATGATATCTACTGGAGATGTAAATGGTCTGAGGGGAAGGATCGCGTAGTACGAGAGGAACCGCGGACCGTGGCCACTGGTCCATCGGTTGTCCGACAGGGCAGGCCGAGCAGCTACGCCACAAGCCATAAATCCTGAAAGCATCTAAGGATGAAAGGCGCCTCAAAAAGAGACCAAGAGTGCCTGAAGAACACAGGCTTGATAGGACTGGAGTGTAAGCACGAAGCTTCGGCGACGTGTTCAGCTCGCAGTTACTAAACTCTCGTTTTGATCTAGACTGCTTTGCCTATGCATGGCATTCCTTTTTTTACTAATTCTTATGCCATTCATGGGAACAGCGTGAGCTCTATTCGTAGAAGGCGGAGCTCCGCTGTGAACTCTCTTACTCTTATGTGTTTCTTTGCACTGCTTTGCCTGCTCAGATACTTATTTAAGCGGATTTCGGCATTAAGGGATAATGCTATTCAAAAAAGGCGAGCTGAAAGAATTGTGGCCCTTCTATTTATATTACTTGATTTTCGGGCTTTCATCCCTGATAATGCCTTTCATGATAATTTACTTCAGGGACCTGAATTTTTCATTCCTGCAAATTGCAATAATAATTTCAGGGTTCAGCATAGGGCAGTTTTTGTTTGAAGTGCCAACAGGTGCTTTTGCAGATGGATTGAGCAGGAAAGTCTCGGTAATTATCGGCTTTCTGATGAATGCATTTGCAATCTTATTATTCCCATTGTTTGACAGCCCCTACGCCTTATTTGCGCTTTGGACATTTTCAGGGATAGGAATGAGCTTTATTAGCGGAGCAGAAGAAGCATGGGTTGTTGACAATCTTCATAAGGCAAAAAAGAAAGAGCTGCAGCAGGAATATTTTATCAAAGCCGCAAGCATTGCTGCATTTGGGGCAATATTTGCTCCCCTGCTCGGCGCGCTTTTTGTCAAATCACATCCAATTAAGTGGCTTTGGCTTATTTTCGGGGCAGGATTTTTGATAAATGCAATAATCCTGTCTGTTTTTGCAAAGGAGCTTTACAAGCCGAAACGCGTCAGCTTTTTGAAAAGCCTTAAAGAGACGTTTAAGAACGGTGCAAAGGGGATAAAGTTTACATTTAGTCATAAGGTTATTCTGCTGCTGGTGTTAGGGGGGGCTTTTGCTATTTTTATGGAATTTGCATCTGACGGCTGGCAGCCTCTTTTGGTTAATTTGTCAATGCCGAAATACGGGCTGGGCATTATGTTTTCTGTTGTGGCTGCTGTTTCAATGGTAGTGCCTTTTTTGTCAAGGCTTTTGCTTAGATTTAAGATAAAGAATGTGATAGCAATTACTATTTTATTAAATATGATTTTATTATTTTCACTGATATTCCTATCCCCTCCAATGTTCATGGTTGCAGCTATAATCTTCGTATTTAACAATGGGATTTGGTATTTGAATAACCCGCTTTTGCAATCTTATCTTCATAAATTTATTCCTACAAAAATAAGGGCAACAGTTATTTCTACGAAAAGTATGTTCAATAAGCTGGTTATAATCTTAGGTTCGCTTGCAGCAGGCGTATTGATGGACTATTTTGGTCCGCAAAAGGTAATTGCCTTTGGCGGCTTCTTTGGCATTTTTGCAATATGGTGCTATCTTAAGATAAAGGACTGATTCACGCCGGCAGGCTGGCTTTCTTATCGGCTTTTCTTCACAAACGCTTATATATTACGAAATCATACTATTTGATTTATGACTCCCAAAACCCTTTTGGCGCTTTTGGCGTCTTCTGCTGTTCCTGCTTTGCCTTATGATGCTTATGCTGATGAAACAGCTGAAGCACCGATATGCGAAAGCCCGAAGGAAACAGAAATTGGCGCAAATGCCGGCTATGCAATGCTCAACGGGGAGTTCGGGAATACTGACGGAGCGCAGGTTAGGATTGGCGGCAATACATCGCTTTACACTTTTGGTAACGGGCAGCTGGTGCTTGACAGCAGTTTTATAACTGATTATTTTGGCTATGAAGGCAATGGCGTCCAAAAAGATTCCCTTACAGATGCTTACGCGCTTGTGATGTACAACGGCTTTGAAGGCTACAGCGTTGGCGGCGGGATTAACCTTTTTTTCTTTGACGGCTCAGGTATGTACGCCTCTGGCCAGCCCATGGAGTTGACTGATTATGCGATAGGCCCATCGCTTCGCGGCACAATCATTGCAGACCCTGTTAAGCTGGTTCTTGACTATTCGCTTGGCTTTGGCCAGTTGGGCAGCAACAGGGCTGACCTGGATTTCCTTTTAAAGAACAGGCTCGGGATAAACCTGGGCATTGGGTATGAAGGGTTTTCAGCTGATGTTTACACTGACCTTATCTTTAATTATATGCCTTACAGCGAAGATTCCTCTTTTGAGCTTAAGTATGGCCTGCGCGTAGGATACGGGTTCATTGATTTCATGGCTGCCAATGCTTTTTACGAGCATGCGGAATTTTACGGTATTGAGGCGAGGGACAGCGCAGATGCAGTTGGCGGCGGGTTCTCGCTGTTTTTCTGATATTGCCTATATTATCTATTCTCACGTAGCAAAAATGCGAAAGCTTTATAAAGTAAGGGCAAATCAGGCAATACAAGGCATTGCCACTAATGTTCCAGGCCTCTCTTCGCCTGGCTCGAGAGGCATACGGGGGTTGTAACATGAAACGAATAGTACTGATATTGGTCTTACCGATAGTGTTTTTTATAATGCTGAATGCTGTTTTTGCAGCTGATTATTCTATTGACAAGGTTAAAATCAACGGCATGGAAGCGGGCTCTGAACAGATTGCCCTGCAGATTGGAAGCACTGTGCAGGTTGATGTTGTTGTTGAAGGGCTGGGAGCAAAAAAAGACGTCAAGGCAAAGGCATGGATTGGCGGCTATGAATATGAGGATATCATAGCTGAAACAGAACTGTTTGAAGTCAGGAGCGGAATAACTTACAGGAAAGAGCTTTCGCTTGAGCTTCCGAGGGACATGGAAGTTACTGAAAATCACACTTATGCGCTTCACGTTGAAGTCAGGGACAGAAACAATTACATTGAAAGGACATTCACTGTTTTTCTTGAGCCGAAAAGGCACGATGTGAACATACAGGATGTTATTGTCAGGCCGTCAACAATGACAGAGGCAGGCAAGACAATAGGGGTGCAGGCAAGGATTGAGAATTTCGGCGAAAAGACAGAGAAGAACATAAAAGTGGAAGTGTTTTTGCCGCAGTTTGGCGCTTCTTCAAGCACTTACATTGACTCGCTTGACCCGTATGAAGGCGAAGACACAACAGAAAGCACAAGCTTCATGATGCTTACAATACCTTCTGACCTGCCGACAGGGGATTACCAGCTTAAGGTCAAGGCAACTTATGCTTCAGGCCACAGCGAGGTTACTGCAACAAGGAACATTTATGTCAAGGGAAAGGATGCCGATGAAACATTTGCAGAAGATCTTGCAAGGGAATCAATAGCGTCTATCACATTAAAGAAACAGCTTTTGGTTGGCCAGATTTCGCAGTTCAAGGTTGCTGTTGCAAACATAGGCAGCGCAAAGAAAACATATTCAGTTGACATACCCAATCTTTCATGGGCAACATTTGACATCAGCCCTGCAAAGCTCGAGCTTTCGCCAGGGGATGCAAGTGAGTTTGTTGTGCGGGTTCTTCCGTCTGTTGTGGGCGTGCAGCAGGTAACAGTGAAGGTTAAGGAAGGCAGTTCAATAATCAAGGAAGATTCAGTCGGGCTTGAGGTTGTAAAGCCTGAAGAGCAAAGCAAGACAATGGAAAAGCTGAATACAGCACTGAAAGGCGTGAACGGAAAAGTCATACTGCTGGTGCTTTTGGGTGTTTTGGTGCTTGCGCTCTTAATAGCATTCATAGCAGGGACGAGACCGAAGTATTAGCGTGGCAAGTAGCTAGTGGCTATTGGCCGGCAATAGATAGTAAGGAGGCAAAGCAGAACTTTTGTTCTGGGCCTCCTTTCGTAAACTCAGGAGGCAAACAAAATGAGAACACTTGCAGAATTAGCGTGTATCGCTTCTTTGGGATTAGCCGCTGGATGCGGCGATGACACTTATATTCCTGCTGATGCAGACACAACAGAGGAAACAGCAGCGGGCTTCACGTTTGAAGGAAAAGCAGCCTACTGCGTAAGCCACAGGGATGAGATGTCAACATGCGTTCATCCATATGCTGACCTGCTGATATGGGGAGGCAATGGCGTCTCAAAGGCATGGGCCAATGCTTACAGGGATGGCGAGGCTCCTGTAAAAATTTCTGAAAGGGCAGCAGACGGCAATCCAATGCATTATGCGATTGACACTGACCTCTGTATACGGGGCAGCGTGAATGGCGTAGGCATCACTGCAGAAGACAGCGAAGGCGGGCAGGGCGCATACCCAGTTGAAGAAGTTGATTGCGAAACACTTGACGCAATGATTGCAGGGCCGTAATCTTCTATTTTATCTGTTTTTCAACAGTTCAAGAAATAATTCCAGGTCATTCTTCTCGAGCGTAAAACCGCCTGCTTTCTCATGGCCGCCGCCGATGAATGTCTTTATGTCTTTTTCAAATCCCTCTAGGAATTTGCCTGCGTCAAAATCCAAATTATCATGCACGCGCATGCTGCCAATCACTAAATGCTCTACAATGTTCATCACAATAATAGGCCTTTCTGGCTTTATCAGCTTTGCAGCAAGAACACCCTGTATGTTCCTTGGCTCTGCAATGATGGCGCAGTCCACTTTGCCTATCTGCTTTACCTCAGGCTGCTTGCTGTAGTCGTTCTTAAGCATCGCCTTGTACTGCTGCAGCTGTACAGCCAGCGGATGCCTTATGTTTGTGAATGGCTCATATGAATCAATACTTTTCAGCAGCTCAAGCGGTATGTCGCCGCTCCAGTTTATCCTTTTGCCTGTGTTCAGCGCGGACACGTGCCTTTCTATTTCAAGAAAATATCCTTCATTGAAATGGCTTTCCTGCTTCTGCATCATGTCAGGCATTGCTTCCATCGCATTGCTTAGCAGCGGCTCCGGTATCGCGTCCCTCTTGCCCCCATCGCCAAAATAGCCGACCAGCGTGAGGAACAAAACATACGGGTCTTTGCTGTTTTGCATCAGGCGGTTATAAATCAGTGTTGTTGTTGACACTTCTTTTTCATCATGTATCACAATGTCAAACTTTTCTGCATTGCTGAACGGGTGGTGGTCGATTAATGCAATCACCCTGCCCTTGCCTGCAATATCCGGAGACGGCTGGATGTCAGTGCATATTACCACTTCAGCCTCTTTCTCAATATCTTGATCTTCTATAAGAAAAGGCATTCCTTTTGTCTTTGTCCTTACTGTTAATGCATGCGGCTTCAGTAGATGGTATATTAACGCTGCAGAGCACACGCCGTCGGCGTCCCAGTGCGAGCAAATCTGCACATGCCTGCCTTTGCAGACCTCAATCAAAGTGTGTTGCATGCGATAAAATAGATAGTGATGATATATAAAAGTATAGGAAGGCCGGCCCCCGGCAGAAAAGAAACAACTCTCTTCTTCTAAAACACTTAAGCCATTGAAGCTTAGCGGAGCTCGGCTATCTCCTATTCTCTACGCCAACTCTCTTGCAGAATTTCTTTATAACGCACTTAGAGCAGAACGGGCTTATGGGCACGCATACCTGCTGGCCATGCTTTACAAGCAGCTCATTGAGGCCTATCCAGTATTTTTTGGGGATAATCAGCATAAGCACTTTTTCAGTTTCTTCAGGCGTTTTTGTCTTTACCCACCCGAGCCTGTTTGCAATCCTGTGGCAGTGCGTGTCTATCGGCAGTGCAGGGATATTGAATGCGTGCGTCAATACAATCCCTGCTGTTTTCCTGCCAACACCCCTGATTTTCAAAAGCTCTTCATAGGTATTTGGGACTTTTCCATCGAAATTGTCAAGCAGGTATTTGCTTATTTCCTTTATTCTCCGTGCCTTTGTTATGTAGAAGCCTGACGGGTAGATTGCTTTTTCTATTGTTTTTATAGGAATAGCGAGCATGGCTTTTGGATTGTTTGCCAATTTTAATAATCTCTTTGCAGCAGGGTAAGTGACTTCATCCTTTGTGCGCTGGCTTAATACGCAGCTTATGAGAACATAGAACGCGCCGTAGTGATGGTCCTTTGAGAGGAAAAACGTATTCTCATATTGCTTCATCAGCAGCATAATTGCCTGCTCGGTTTGCATTATTTCACTTTCCTGAACTTCGCAACAAAGAACCCTTCTGTGTCATTGTCCTGCGGCCAAAGCCTTAGGCACTTCTGGACTTCTGAAGAATACTGCCTGCCCTCAAACTCATCAACGCATTTCCCGTGCTTTATGCCCATGTTTATTTTTTCAAGCTTTGCATCAGCATGGTTTTCCAAAAGCCAGCTCACGACGCCTTCATCCTCTTCAGGCTCAAGCGTGCATGTGCTGTACACAAGCGTGCCGTCTTCTTTCAGGCAATTGAATGCAGTGCCCAAGAGCTGCCTCTGTACGCCTGACATCTTCCTTGAAAAGCCCGGATTCCATATCTCTATTGTCCTGAATGATTTGCGTATAGTGCCTATTCCTGAGCATGGGGCGTCAACAAGGATTTTGTCAAACTGCAAATCCTTAAACCATCTGCCTTCCATCAATGTGAAAACAGCATTCTTCACGCCGCACCTCTGGAGGTTGAAGCCGAGCGGCTTGAGCCTTGAAAGGTTGTTGTCGTTTGCTATTATCAATCCTGTGTTGTTCATAATTGCAGCAATCTGCGATGTCTTTGAGCCCGGCGATGCGCACATGTCAAGCACCATTTCGTCTTCCTTTGGCTGCAGCACAAGCGGCGGTATCATTGACGCGGCTCCCTGCACATACATGTAGCCGAGGAAATGCTCCGGAAGGTTTCCAATGCCGTAACCGTCTGCCCAGAACCCTTCCCTGCACCATGGAACCTGGTTCAGCCTTAACTTGCCATCCATTCTTGCCTTGAAATCCTCTACGCTGCACTTGAGTGTATTTACTCTTAAGGAT
Source organism: Nanobdellota archaeon (assembly GCA_013329215.1). Taxonomy (GTDB): domain Archaea; phylum Nanobdellota; class Nanobdellia; order SCGC-AAA011-G17; family GW2011-AR17; genus UBA9640; species UBA9640 sp9640u. The sequence goes on from DUKS01000029.1 coordinate 7,501, forward strand.
TTTCTCAGCGGCTTTACTGAAATGCCAAGAAATGCATCTATGTCAGTAAGCTGCCTGTAGCGCTCTATGAACTTTTCTTTCCACTCGGGGTTTGCCATATTTCTTTGTCTATTAGTTAGCTTTATAAAGATAATGCTATTCTTAAACAGCTATGTTCCACCCGGGAAAAGTCAGCGTTGTATTCAGGGCAAAAGACAAGGATGTCCATGCCGCGGATGATACTACGCAGGCTCTTGTTGAAATGTGGGACGACAACCTGTTTACATGCATGGTTGACCCCAAGATAGCCCCTAAGCTTAAGGAGGGAGACACAGTGCTCGTTGACTACAGGCCTGTTTCTGAAAGAAGCGCTGTGCCAAGGCAGGCTGTTTCAAAGATAGTCTACAAGAAAAAAGCTGCGCAGCTGTGGGAGCAGTACGCTGAGTACAAAAGGCAGAGAAAGCAGGAAGTTGCCAAGAGCCAGCAGAAAACATATATGGGATAGTTGTTAGTTATTAGCTTGTGAGAGAGCCCGCCTCCGGCAGAAATTTATTGATTGTCTATTTAATTAACATTAAAAAACTGCGCCGGCCGGTGTCCGCACTTGGGACCGTCCGGCTGCGCTCGTAAAACTCACTGCGCCGACCGGGATTCGAACCCGGGTTACAGCCTTGGCAAGGCTGGATTCTAACCACTAAACCACCGGCGCATTATGCCTTCTACACCAACAAAGATGTATTATTTATAAAGATTATGGTAAGAAGTCAGGGCATTACCCTTAAGGTTATTACAGGGCAGTTCGGGCAGACGGGCGCGTCCGGTGGGTTGTATGTGCCGCTGTGCTCTATTGTAAGGCTGTAAGTGCCTGAGAACGGGCCTGTGAACGGGGAATCAACTATAATGTTTGCCATTGTGCTGTAATCCAGCAGCAGGTTAACCACATATTCATCAACTATGTTTGTATCCTGCGCAAACAGGTACAATGCGCCTTCCTGGAACAACGGGATGCGCGGCGGGTCAACAAGCGCGGTTTGCGTGAAATCATAGCTCGGCTCCATAAGCTTTGCCTTTGTCTTCAAAGACCATACCAGAAAACCGTTTTCCTCATCCACCTTGAATTCTCCTGCCTTAACTTCAAACGGTGCAATATACCTTCTTGAGCCCGGGCCTTCATTAATAACATTCTTGATGTTGTCATCCAGCGTGAAGAATACTGTTTTTGCCTGCGCAAACGAGTTCTTGTCCTTCATCTTTTCTATCATCGGGACGCCCGCGGCCAAAACAATAGTAAGGACTATAACGCCCAGTGCCATGTACAAAACAGCTGAAATCCAGATTTGGCCTTTGTTTGTTCTCATGCGTATCACGTGATTATACTAAAAGAAAAATAAAAAAAAGAAAAGAGGCTTATGCGCAGGGTGTTAAAACATCCTCATAGTTTTGGTCTCCGAAGTAGTCCTTTGTTGCCGCGCAGGTAAGTAATTTTTCACCAACCTTTATTACAGGTATTACTTCTACTAAAGTTACATCGTTAAAATCTATTCCTGCGCCTGTAAATCCAGTCGGCGATAATGTTACGCTTTTTATACCATAAGCTGGTAAGGGTAAACTTGCGCCTGGGAGGTACAATGGTACTACATTATCTCCGCTTACATAAAACCTAGCAGATATATTTTGTATATCTTTACTTCCATCATTTTTTACTGTAAGCTTAACGCCTGTAACACCATCAATGCATGCGCCTGACAAATCTATTTGAACATCCTGTGCGCACGCCAACTGCTCTTCAGTTGTTGCTTCAGTCGATTTCTGCATCCCTTTAGAGAACGTCGTTCCCCACGTCATTATGATAGCTGCAAGAGCTACCGTAAATCCTATTATCAGCACCGTAGCGATTAACGGCGAGATACCCCTCTTAAACATTTTCATATACTCTACCTCCTTTTTTAAAGATAATTTTGTTATAGAAAATAAGGGCTTGCGATTATATAAAGGTTTTTATTGGCGCAAAGCGGCTATTTTTCTGAGTTTTCCTGCTCTTGCTTATACTGCAGCCTGTATTTTCCCCATTTGTCTTCAGGCGAGAATTTTGCCGGCTTTGTGGAAAGCGCTGTAGAGCCGCATCTTGGGCATGTTTCATGCATAGTGTACTCTTTGCATTTTTTGCAATATAGAATATGTTTTGCCATTATTCTTCTCTCTTGAAGCTTCCTGAGCCGCCCGCTTTCTTAATTTCAGCAATGATAGCATTGCACACTTTTTCCATTGCTTCCTCTGATTCCTTGTAATCATGCGTTGTTATTTCAAGCCTGTAGTGCGGCGCGCTGTTGTATGTAATGCCGCCTTTGTAATTGTTCTCTTTGATGGCAGTTTCCCCTGCCTTCAATGCTTTCCGTATGGCTTCAACGCCGCTTTCATCATTGCTTTCCAGCGTCAGCTCGGCAACAACTCTTGCCTCCGGCGGCTTTATCCTTTCTTTTATAACTTCAAACAATTCCGTTACATAATTCTCAGGCAGGCCCATCTCTTTCAAAACGCTTTCGCCGTTCACTGAAACATCATGGAAGCATGCTGTTAAAGTCCCGTATTCCTCCTTTATTTTGTTGCCTGCCTTTTCATATACATCCTGCAGCGTTGTCTTCAGCTTTTGCGCGACAACCTCAAGTATTTTTTCAGACTTTTGCTCCTGCTTGAACTCATCTTCCTTTTTCAGCCTCTGCTGCAGTGAAACTCTCCTCAAAGACAGGTCGATAGTGCCCCGGTCCCTGTTTAGCTGCAGGACCTTGCATACGACTTCCTTGTCCTCTTTTACATAATCCCTTATGTTCCTTATCCTTCCGGGAGCTATCTCGGAAATGTGGATCATGGCTTCCCTGTTGCCGTATTCCACCAAATCAACAAAAACAGAATGGGGGAGGATTTTTCTTACTGTGCAGAGCACCAATTCCCCTTCTTCAGGGACGCCTTTTTTCATGTAAACCATGTTATGGATTAGAAAAGAGGCTACTATTTAAAAGTTTGCCCTTTTACAGAACTTCAATTATCTTTGCCTTTATTGAGCTTTTCCCGCCGACCGGGGATGCGAGCACTGTGTTGCACACAAGGCACTTGACTTCTGTTGCGCATTTGCCGAAGATTATCTGCTCATTCTTGCAGTTCGCGCATTTTACTTTTATGAATTTTCCCTTTGATTCTACCATTTTCACTTCACTCCGTTTCGTTCAAGGGTTTCCTTCGCTTCGCTCGGAAACCATTTTTTCTCCTTTAAGACTGCGCAATCTCTATCTTCTTTGCCCTGCGCCCGATGTGGACAATGCTTTTGCCGCAGACCTTACATTTTAGGATTAGATTGACCTTTTTGCTTTTCTTTACCCCGTACCTTTTCCACTTGCTCATGGCCCCCCTTGAAACGCTGCCCAGGTTGCCGAATCCCCTGGCCAGCCCCCTCTTTCTCATCCTAGTTTTTGAGCCTCTTGACATTGAATGGACTTTATTCTTTCCCTGCTGCCTGTTTTGCGAAACAGCCATTTCCTGGTACTGCTTGCACTTCGGGCAGAATTTGCGCATTTTCTTTGGTATTTTCATTTCGCTTCACTCCATTCAAAACTTCCCTTCGCTATCGCTTGGGAAGAATTTTCATTTGTTACTCCGTTATTTTATTTCAGCATTGCCGCTCTTTACCAGCATTTCAGCAACCATTCCCGGCATCTCTATCTGGTCGTCAGGGTTGAATGGCCCGTACTTGTTCATATCAGGCCCCATGAACTCCGGGAGCTGGCATTTGATTGTAATGCAGCAACTTCCATCTGATTTATCAGTATTGGTTTTTAAACCTTTCGGTAGCGAAAGGTCAGGAGCGCCAGCGGCTGAAGCTTTCAGTGCGTCCGAGGGTTCATCAGCGCTTTCCGGTGCAGGAGCCTTATTGCAGCATATCTTCGGCAGCTCATGGCTTAAAAGCGCGTGAAGCACCTTCTCCCTGTGCCCTGTCAGCGTGCCCTGCACAAGATTGAACAGCTCTATCTCTTCAGGCAATAAGGCGGAGAAATCAAACGCCTTTCCTGAGCACCTTGACTGGAAAACAGCGGCCTGCACGATCTTGTCCTCGCGCCACTTGTATATGTCTGCCAGCAGCTTTTTAGCCTCCCTAAGCTGCGCCCTTGTCTTGTCAAGCTCCGCAGCGGCAAAAACGCTTTTCTTCTGCTCCTGCGATTCTATTATCGCCTGCTTCTCAGAAAAATATTTCACGACATCGTCAAAGAATTTCGCGTCAACTTTCTGTATCTCCGCCCTGTATTTTTCCCTTCTTGCGAGGTCATAGAGAGTGTCAAAAGTAATTATCACTTCTTTTTCAGCCATCTAGACAGGAGAAATGTGTTCTCTTTTAAAAGTATTTCTATGTTGCAAGCAATAGGTTGCTAAATCTTTGCCCAAATGTCTTTTCCGAGGATTGTCCCGAGGCTGCCCCTCCTGCATTCCCTCTCTGTGAATGAGGCCAGGTTGTCCTTGCTCTTCCCGTCAAAAACAAGCAAAGGCACGGGGTCTGCCGAGTGCGCTTTCAGCTGACACGGCGTTGAATGGTCAGAAGTGACTATTATTCTTGCATCAAGCTTCCTTATGGCTGAGAACAGCTTTTTGTCTATAAGCTCAATCATTTTCTTCTTTTCCAGCGGCTTTCCGTCATGGCCGGGGATGTCTGTCTCTTTTATATGGATGTAGAACGCATTGAACCTGTTCCAGTCTGATTTCAGGTACTTTAATGAATCCCTTATCTCTGCATTAAGGCAGTCGTAGAGATGCTTATAGACGTCTATCGCCTTTATTTCCGGATAATTGACTTTAAGGATTTTCATGCCTGCAAGCTCTGCAATCCCTATCTCAAGCGGCATTCCTACAATTGCAGCCCAGCCTTTCTTTTTTGGGAATTCCGGGAGCCTGTTGCCTGCATCCCTCACCAGTATTGCGTTTGCCTGCAAAATCCCTTTCTTTCCCCTTGCAATGTTTACAGGGTCGTTTTCAAGCACTTTCCTGCTTTTCTCAACAAACTCGTTTATTATTGATGCTGTTTCCTCAGCTTCCCTTCCAAGCGGCTGGCACTCCTGGATTTCATTTGCAAATGCTTTTGCAACTCCGAAAGTGCCCTGCTTTTCATATGCAGGGTCCACGTTTGTGATCTTGTCTGAAAATTTGCCGTATAATACCAGGACGCCCCTGTGCTCTGTCGTGCTTTTGAACATGAATTTGCACGGCAGCTTTACTTTTTTGTTGATTGAATCAGCCAGTGCCTTTGCTTCGTTTGTTGTAAGGCTCCTTCCTGTTCTCCTGTCTAGTATCCTATACCCTTCCATTGAAGCGAAGTTTGCCCTTAGTGCAAGAAAGCCATTCCCGAGCTTTACGCCTGCGCCGTATGCTTCCAGCGGGCCGCGGCCTGTAAAATACCTGTATGGGTCATAGCCCAGAATAGCTGTTACTGCAACATCAGACTCTGGCGCAATCCCTTTCCCGACTGTCTGGCATAAGCCGCATATGCCGTTCTTTGCAAGAAAGTCAAGGTTGGGCTTTTTTGCCGCTTCATACGGCGTCTTGTTGTTCAGTTCCCTGCAGGGCCTGTCTCCTGCTCCATCAAGCACTATGAAGATTGTTTTCATATCCCTATTCCTACGCTGAATAGATTTAAAAGACTTTGGAATGGGGCGAATGGCACATATTAGGCGAGCAGGAGAAGCGTCAGCGCGGATTTACTGCTTTGCGCGCTTCCATAGGTCCATAAAAAATTCACGCAACTGGCCTGCAAATGCCCTGCTTTCAAGCTTGACTGCTGCAGGCGATTCAACCCATGACAACAGAACAACATAGTCTCTGAAAATAGTAATGCCCTGCGGCAGGTTGAAGCTTGTGTACCTCAGCTTTAACTTTGTATGCTTTTCCTTTGAATAGTATTTTATGTTTTTCAGCAGCCTGACATCAAGCCTTTTTTCTTTCCTGCGGGCAGCCAGATTCCTGAAAAACAGGTTTGCCTGTTCTGTTTTATTCTCTTCGTTAATGGAAAAGACAAGGTATGATTCTTTAGGCTTGGCATCAGAGATTAAGCTTGTGAAAAGGGTGAATATCGCTTTTTGCCCTTCATATAACTCCACGCTTTGCTTTGCCTGCGTTTTCTGCTTAAGCATAAGCTCAGGCAATGCCTGCTCAACCTGCTTCTTCTTTTCTTCAATGTAAGCAACCAGCGCCTTGGGGCTTGATGCCTGGTAATGCTTTACATTATTCCTGATTACATATGTTACTAATCCCCGCTTGGCGAGCTTGTCCATTACCTCATATATCTTGGATGAAGGTATGCCTGTTTTCTTTACAATGGCTCCTGCCTTGGACTGGCCGAGCTCTGCAAGCGCAGTATAACAGACGCTTTCGCTCCTGTTCAGCCCAATCTCCTGCAAAATATCTTCAATCATAATATAGGATGCACTCAGGCTGTTTATTAATCTTTCTATTACTACCCCTTTTAGTGGTAGCTATATATTATCTGCCTTATGCCAAATGCTTATTCCATGGCAATACAAGAAAATAGCAGGGAAACAGGAAAGCGCAAAACACTGCAGGAAAGGATAGCTGAGCTTGAATTCCAGCCTGAAGTATATATCTATCCAACGCCAAGGGTTTACAAGCCTCTTGATTTTCAATTGAACGCGGCTGATTTTGGCAATGAGCTGAATATTTATGTTCACATACCCTTCTGCAGGCAGATATGCTCTTTCTGCGGATACCTAAAAATTGCTGGCAGCGACGAAAATCTCAAAGCAGATTACGTTAATGCTGTGATTAAAGAGATTAACATGTACAGCCGGATTTTAAAAGGCAAAACAATAAAAACACTGCATTTTGGCGGAGGTACGCCTTCTTTGCTTTCAGTATCGCAGCTGGCAAGGCTTATTGATGCTTTAGTTGAAGCCAACCCAAGAATATTGGAAACATGCGAGGAAGTAAGCATAGAGGCTACGCCTGAATCTGTTGAGCAGGGCAAATTTGAAAATTATAAAGAACTTGGAATAAACAGGGTTAGCATTGGAGTCCAGACATTAAACAATGCAGAGATTGCTTTATCCCGCAGGCATAATCTGGCTGATTTTTCAATAAGGGCAATAGAAACTCTCAGAAAAGCAGGCATTCCAAACATAGTAGCTGATTTAATGATTGGAATTGAACACCAGACGCCGGAAAGTTTTGAAGCTTCTGCAAGGGGCTTAATACAGCTTATGCCGGAAACAGTAGAATTATATGCTTTGGGGCTGATGCCTCAGACAGCTTTGGGAAAACAGCATCATAATTTAATGGGAAACAAAGAAATATATCTCTGTTATGATATTGGCAGAATACTATTCTTGGAGGCAGGCTATAAGCAGGATTGCCACAACAGGTATGCAATTCCCAATCGTGGAAGCTTTCTTCAGGAAGATTATGTGTTTCACGGCATGAGCCTGATTGGGTTTGGCGCAGGCGCAAGAAGCTATGCAGGGAATATGCATTACAGGAATGCTTACAATTCAACCAGCCCTAAGACGGCAGTTGCGGAATATATGCAAATGATAAATGGCGGGGGATTATCTGTTGAAAGCGGCATTTATTTAAGCGATGATGAAAAAATGCGCCAGTATGCAATCGGCCATATTGAAGCGCTTGATAAAAAAGAGTTTGAACAGCGCTTTGGGCTTAGTTTTGGTAATGCCTTCCCTGATTTGCACAGTAATTTGTTAAGGCTGGGGCTGGCGGCTGAAGACAAAGAAAGGCTTGTGCTTACAACAAAAGGTCTGAATTTCCGGGATCTTATCTGCACAGAGCTGTTTTCAAAAGATGTGACAGCAGCGGAGGGGACTTATCGCCCAAGGCGCAATGGATAAGGTAATAATTATTTTCGGGTTTTCCGGCTCAGGAAAATCTACATTAGCTAACCTCATCGGAAAGAAATATGGCCTGCGGGTTGTCCATCCTTCAGGCATACTGCGGAACCTGTGCGAAGGCAAGCCTGTGGATATTAAAAATACAAGGCACAACACCGGGTTTTGGGAGACTGAAGAAGGCATAAGATTGTTCAAAAGCAGATTGGAAGAAAAAGAGCCTTCTGATGCTGTTTCAGACAGGCTGCTGTTGAAAGAAGTCAGCAAGGGCGATGTAGTCATCGACAGCTGGAGCCTTCCGTGGCTTGCTTCTAACGGAATAAAAATCTATCTTGAAGCAGATTTGGATGTAAGGGCTGAAAGGGTTGCAAAGAGGGACAGCATTAGCTATTCTCGTGCAAAACACATAGTTTCTATGAAAGACGAAGAAACACAAAAGCTGTTCAAAAGAATGTATGGGTTTGATATTAAGAAAGACTATACTGTTTTTGTTTATGTGATTAATACAAACAGGCTTGGCAAACGCGAGGTTTTTAGATTGCTGTGCGATTATTTGGGCAAATGCTAGAAAGAACAGCACTTAACAGGGAACTTATTTAAATCTTGCTGCTTTCTTAATAAAATAATGGAGCAGTACTGGATGCCAAAGAGGCTTGATTTTAGGAATCTCAGGCTTTGCCTTGACAATTATGCTGCTGATTTCCTATATATAAGGGACTGCGGCGGCGTCAGGGAAGACGGGAAATACAGCTGCCATGGGCGGGTTAAAGTTAATGAAAGCCTTGAGGGAAAAACGCTTGATTTCAGGAAAGACAAATCAGGGCTGCACCTGCTTATTGACTCAAACGAAGTGTTTCATTTTCCTTTGCAGCGTTATGATAAGGGATTCTCTCTTGCCTACGAGCGCATTCAGCCTACCGAAGACGGCATTGGGGTGATGGTTTGTTTAAGCACAGGGGTTTATCCCTATCACCATACACTTCCGGAGCCGAGAAGGTCTTTCTTAAGGAATGTTCTTGATGATCACCTTATTGAAATCTTCTTTAAGGGGCGGGTTCATATCAAATTCCATTCATGGTGGCAGAAGCCGCATTGGAAGTATTGGACAGTGAAGCTGCCTTCTGGATAACCTATTTAAACATGGCATCCATTACCTCTTTATATGAAACTAAAGCAAAAGCCCGAAGACTTTATCGTGAGGGAGATTGCAAACATACCATTCTCTCCTGAAGGCGATTATGCCTACTTCTTGCTGAGAAAACGGGAATGGAACACGATGGACGCTGTCAAGGAGATTGCCGGCAGGCTTTCAATTGAGCAAAAGCGGATAAGCTATGCAGGAATCAAGGACAGGAATGCCTTGACAGAGCAGTACATTTCAATGCACGGCATCAAAAAGGAAAGGATACAGCCGCTTTTGATAAAAGACATTGAGCTTGTGTTTGCAGGCTATGGAACAGAAAGAATGAGCAGTGAGATGCTTGTTGGCAATGCATTCAAGATTACAATAAGAGGGCTTGACAATGAAATAAGGCTTGAGCCTAAATTAGTGCCCAATTACTTTGACGACCAGAGGTTCGGGATAAAGGCCAAAAACCATCTTGCGGGAAAAGCCGTTGTAAAGAGGGACTTTTCAAAAGCGTGCGGGCTTATGGGAATAAATGCGCCTGACAATAATTATGTTGTTGCCCTGATGGCTAAAAAGGACTTGCTTGTCCTCTGCTTCAATGCTTACCAGTCTTACCTGTTCAACATTGCTCTTGCGGAATATGTGAGAAAACACGCTTCAAATGCGGTTGAAGCAAAATATTCGGCAGGCCTGCTTGTGTTTGGCGATGTGTCAAAAGCAAGGAACATTGCAATGCCTTTGGTGCATTTTGACACTGAGATTGAGGATGAAGAGCTGAAACACATTTATGAAAAGGTTTTGCACGCAGAGGGGATAAGGCTTTCTGATTTCCTTGTGAGGCAGCTGCCGAACCTGGTACAAAGCTCTCCCACGCGAATGGCTTTTGTCGCTGTGAAGGATTACAAGGTTTTGGAATATTCAGATGACGAGCTTAATCCCGGGAAGAAAACGCAGGTTGTGTCGTTTTCACTCCCTAAAGGCGCGTATGGTACAATCGTTCTTAAGTGGCTGGAAGCGATGAAGTAGAAGAATCCCGGTGTGGTTATTGGCGCGTGCTATCTTTTCTCTATCGTGTTAATAAATCCTGTTGCAATCAGCAGGACTGCGAATATGAAAAGTAAAAGCGGAATCCTGCTGTATGCGTATGCCAAAGCGCCGAAGATTGCGCTTATGATCCCTGTCAGTTTAATGTTTTCCCAAGGCATGCCTATTGCCTCCTACAGATGATATAGACTGTTGTTTTATCTTTTATTGTCCTAATGCAATCAAACCCAGTATTCTTAAGCACTTCTTTTATTGCATTTAGAGGGAATATCCGCATTTCGTGCCAGTCTGATTCTTCAATCTTGCTTCTTGTATTAAGAAAGGTAAAGTGGTTTGTCAGCTTTGGGAATTGTATAAACGTGCTTTGTATTAGCTTATCCTTTTTGCTTAGGTCCCACAGAAATGTTGAATCTTTTGCCTTTCTCAGCAGGTTTGGGCTTATCACTTGAATGATAAGAACGCCGCCAGGATTAAGACAGCCATGGCAGGCATTGAATGTTGATTTAAGTTCTTCTCCGTTTCTATTGTACATAATTGTATTATAAAGGCAGATTACCGCATCAACCTTCGTTCTTAACGAGAATCTGCGCATATCCATCTTTAAGCATTCAGCCCCTGTCTTTTTTTTGGCGATCGCGAGCATTTCCTTGCTTAAGTCGCTGCAGAGAACCTTGAATCCAAGCTTGATTAGCTCTGCAGCGTGCGCTCCTGTGCCGCATCCAAGGTCAAGTACTCTATTGCCGTTTGCATTATCTTGTATTATTTTTCCGATAAGCTTTGCTTCGTCAATGTAATGCTTGCCTGCTGATTGGGCCATTCTGTCATAAAACTGTGCTTTAGTGGTGTAGAGCTTCATCATTTCATGAGCCTCGCAAACTCATATACAGAGTAAGGGTCTGTTCCGTACTGCCATTTCCTTAACGGGCATCCAAATTCAGAAGAGTTCTGCTCTTTGATTAAACCAAACAATCTTCCCGGAGAATGAAACATGGCTCTGTCATAGCGCGATGCCCCATCAGTTTCCTTAAGGCCCAGCCCGCTCATAAACACGCAGGGAATGACATAATCCTCCTTTGTTATTGTAGCCATCCTTCTCCCTGCGCTGCATCCGGATTTTGGAACCCCTGTTTCGATATACTCCTCTATGGAAAAGTCGGGCAGTGTTATGCTCAGGTTTTCGGCTTTCTTTTTTCTATGCATCTCCAGAAAAAGCCTGAAATAATCCTTCGGGGCTGGCATTATGCTGTTCTCTTTGACATTCCCTAATTCCTGGGCAAGGCTGAAATTTACTCTAAGCCCGAAATGCGAGCAATAACCGATTACATCCATGACATTTTCAATATTATATTTGTTTATTGTCATTTTCATCAGGGGAGTGATACCGGCTGAGCCAAGATTTTTTACAGCGCATTCCAGCTTGCCAAAAGCGCCGCGCCCCCTTATGCTGTCATGATAACCTTCCATGCCATCAATGCTTATCTGCACTGTTGAGGGCCCCGCGTCTGCCAGAAGCTCGGCACGCCTTTTGTCTATTAGTGTGCCGTTTGTCAGGAGGGCAACATCTATTCCATAATCCCTTGCGTGCTTTATCATGCCATAAACCTGGGGGTTAAGCAAGGGCTCCCCGCCTGTAAGCAGCAGCGTTTCAATGCCATTTTCATAAAATTCATCTATCCTGCTTAGGGCTTCTTCCCTGCTGATTTGGCTGTATTCCGAAGGCCCGCCCAAGTGGCAGTGCTTGCAGGACTGGTTGCAAGCCCCTGTAATTTCCCAATACAATGTGTCTATAGCCATTTTAGTCGTGCATCAGGCAGGTATTGCGGCGCATTCCACATTTTTGGGCTTAATGTAAGCTTTGCAGTCTTCCATTACTCCCATGTATATGCAGGGGATAGCTGCGCATTCCCGGTTTGTTGGCTCGTATTCCCAAACTTTAGCGGTTTGTACCGCAGGCTTGTTTTGTTTCGCTCTCTTCAGCTCGTCTCTTATTGTGTCTGCCAGTGTATTCATTTTTTTGTCTCCTCCGCAAATCCTGCTGGATTTTTGGAATAATGTATCCTTTCCGTGGGCTTATATAAGGCTAATCCATAGAGATTCTAGATATTCTAGATATGCCGGGATTTGCCGCAAAGCCCATCAGAAACTATATAAAACAAAGCCTGCATCCTGTAAGATATGAAGCGCAATGTAATGCTCATGGGTGGCAAGACTTATGTTATTTCCCTTCCCGCCCCCTGGATAAAGAAGCACGGCATAAAGAAAGGCGAAGAGCTGGACGTGCAGGAAGAGGGCGGTCGTGTTGTGATAGAGAGTGGGAAAGGTGCGAAAATGCCTCGTCAGAGAAGAATAGATGTTTCTAATTTGCCGCCGCTTGTATATAGAACAATGATAAGAGTATATGAGGAAGGATTTGATGAAATAGAGATAAAGTTTGATGATCCTGTGTCTATAAGCAAGCTTGAATCTGTATCTGATGCTCTTATAGGGCTTGAAATTGTAAAACAAGAACGGAATTCATGGATACTAAAAGTGATATCTGAAACCTCAAAAGAGGATTTTGAAAGTGTATTTAGGCGGTTATTCTATCTCATCGAGGCTTTAGGTGATGAAACGCTTGATGCAGCCAAAAATGGAAATAAGACTGCCTTGCAGAAGTTGCTTGGCAAAGAGCACAATATTAACAAGTTTGCTTATTATGCATTAAGGCTTTTAAACAAATATGGCTATAAGGAAGGTTATAGAACACAAATGTTTTATTATATTCTCGAGCAATTGGAACGGATTGGTGATGTATATATAGAGCTGATAAATCTGCTTTTGAAATCAGACCTTAGACTAAAAAAAGAAATTGTTGATTTAGTGGGGAAGATAGTGGCTTTATTCCAAAAATGCCATATTGCTACATTTGAGCTTACAAAAGGGCATGCTGTGGACTGTTCTCTGCTGCATGAGACTATAAAAAAGAGGATTAATGATTCCTTGGACACAAAGTCTGCCGAAGAGGTGAGAATATTACTTTGCTTAAGGGAGTTACGCTATGAGATTATAAGTATATTAGGGGCGCAATTAGCCCATATCAAGGATATGTAATAACTGTTTTGCCTTCCTAATATACCTGTCTCTTGCTTTTGGGCTGTAATAGCTTCGTTTTGGATTGTTGCATTTTTTGGCAAACAGCAAATTGACGTAAATAGCTTCTTTCATGTATTGCTGCAGGGGATTATAATGGAATTCATTTCCCTCCGCTTCAGATTGGATTATGAAATAATCAATAAGCTCTTTTTTTGTGGAAATATCCAATTCCAATTCCTCTTGTTCAAGTAGGCTTACCAAGTCAAAGAAAGGGCTGGCGTAGCTTGCAGAAACCGGGTCTATTATAACCACCCCGCTTTCCCCGGTATCTAAAACATTGCCTGTATGCGTATCACAATGGCAAAGTGTACGCCTTGTTTTGTCCAGCTCCCCTGCGATTTGTATCACCCGTTGCTTTCTCTTTTCATCCAGTTTAATTCTTGGCAATATCTTAACGCGCATTATGCCTGTATAATCATAATCTTCAAGACCTAAGCCATATTTACTATGCATTTTCTTATCTCTCTTGCCTGTTGAATTAAAGGAGATAATTGCATCTATCACTTGCATAAGCTTTTTCTTTTTGAAATCTTTAAGCTGCTTCGGGGTGGGGGATTCTGCATCGCCAGTTTCTCCTGCATAAACTCTTGCCATATCCTCAAGTGAGCATGCCCTAAACTCTTGCTCCCGCTTGCCATTCCTGAAATTGTGTGCGAGTGTAGCGATAACATAAGCATCCCCCGCTTCAGTTACATGCACCCTTCCCTTGGGGAATGCCAACCCTTTGCAATTATCCCTGAGAAACTTAAGCATTGCCACATGTTTTTGGGCAGCTTCTTCTGAAGGCTCTTTCTTGATTATAACATCACCATCTGTCAAAACTGCGGGATAGTTCGGATGTACTCCTGTTAGCTCAAAGCTTCCGATTTCTGCTTTTTTAACCAGTATTCTGTCAAATGCTTCCCTTGCTTTTGCCGCAATCTCCCTGTCTTCAGAGTCGTTGCTATTTTCAAGAATGAAGAGGCTGTAATAACATTTCATATTTAACGGGTCTAAAGCAATTTCTTCAAATATCATAGTGAGTTCATGGTCTCTGTCAAACCCTTCGGCCGAGTCATTCTGGGCATAACAGTGGCAAAAATCTAATACTCGATTAGATATGCGCCTTCTTACTGCAACCGACTCGGCAAACGCTTTTTTTTCTGGGGTGGCATAATCCCGCCTGTAATCTCCATCAAATGGCGAAGGAGCAGGTATACATTCAAAATTGTTTCTTCTTTTTGTTGAAAACCTGAAAGTGGCATACGCGGGGCTCCGATGCCTAAATGGGATATATTCTGAATACTCGATTCCATCAGGGTTATTCCTGCTTTTCATTAGTTCTAAAGCGGATAGGGTTGCTTTACTGCTATTGCCTAAATCTCTTAAACAGAGATGAAGGGTTGCAAGAGACATATTTGCTGTAAATAAAACATGCTCTGCTTCTGAAATATCCCATTTGTCGGGGTTATTTTCCTTGCACCACTCAATAAACTCTTGTGCTTCAGTTTTTAATAGTTCATAGAAGGTGATTGCATTGCCGAAGACGCCAAAACTATCTTCTTTAGGATATTTTTGGAACAATATTATATCTGCTATACTTTCATAAGCATCCATGAGAAAAATCCTTCTTATTCTTTCATTAATTGCATCTGTTTCTCTCTTTTCAAAACAGTTTGAAGCTAGTCCAAAATATGCCCTTAAGGCATATAGATCTTTTCTTTCGGATATATCCGTCTGGTACTCTGGAGAACCAATAAATATCTGCGCCCTAAGCTTATCACGCGTTGCATCTTTAAACATAGAGAGCGCATTTTTAATCCTTTCAGATAACCCATCTTCGCGTCCTGTAATCCGAATATGCGGATTTTTAAAAAATTCATCTGATTCTAATTCTCTTATCTCTTTTTGCATCCTGCCTTTATGGGCACGATATGCTTCTAGAACCGGGTTTGTTTTGGGGTGCTGCAAAGCACCAACAGTTATGGGAGATTCTCTATCTGTTGAGGTTGCCAATTGAACTGCGAATAAATTTTCTATTCCTTTTTTAAGTATGTCATCGATTCCCATTTGCTTTTGCTCTTTTTGGCTAATAATGATTCTTTATTGGTTATCTCCCTATATTTAAACATTACTATACAGTGGTTATTACATTCTATAGGAACGCGAATGAAAATAGACCCCATTTTGGTCTATAAGACCCATCCATAAGGGTTATAAACCTGCAGATTACGCCTTTATAGCCGGTTTAAAGCCAGTTTATGGGAAGCCGAAAGCTTTATATAGGGGTTAGTATCACTATATAGTAACAAATATTAAAACTGAACGGGTTTTTCCGGACCTGCAAAAAACCGGGAGGGGGTAAAACAAAAATGGCAGACGAAAAAAAGAAAGATGATAAAAAGGCGAAGGACCAGCCTAAGCCGAAAGCACCGGAACAGCCTAAGGTTGCTGACAAAAAGGCAGTTCTTGAAAAGGCAGGAGACGCTATAAACGCGTTTGATGCTTCAAGGGAAACTCTTGAAACAAAGCTTAGGGGCAAAGTTCCTGAGCTGCTTGACAAAGAGATAGGCAATGTAGTGCAGACACGTACGAAATTCGTTAAAGCTTTCCAGAGGGGGTTAACACAATACCTTCATGGCGTTACGGATGAATTAGGTGTTGTAACCGCGCCCCATGCTGAGTTTGGAGAGGGATTGAGAGCCGCTGCATATAAGGCATTCGGCACAGCTTTGGGCATTAAGAATGATGACATAAAAGCGCTTGGCGTCACTGCAAAAATAGGAGAAAAACAGCCTGCCTCTGCAATGGCATACAGGCTTCTGTTCCAAACAATGACTGGCGTTGACATGGAAGATTTGGTCGAAGGATACCAAGATGAAGAACAGATTTTGGATGATGCAGTGCAGCAGGACGTGATGAAACCTCTTGTTGAAGCATCAACGAAATACCTCTTGAGGGATAGCGCAGACAAGATGGTGGCTGCAAACAAGAGCAATGACAAGTTGACTGCTGACATAACAGCGCTGTGCAATATTGCAGGCATGAAGGTAAATCCGAAAGACATGCTGACTCCTAACCAGAGGGGCCAAATGTACGCGCAAGCCTTAGCACAGGTCATGAGCCAGTACGGTCATGAGTACCTGCCGGTTTACGGCAAGGCAGGCAAGAAAAGCGAAGCTAAGCCGAAGGCTTAAAAGCCTCTCTTTTTTTCTTTTTTTGAATTAGTTTAATCCGAGGTAAAAATGAAACTCCTTGCAGCAGCGGATCCGCATGTAAAAGGTGCGGAAAATCTGGATTATCTTGAGGCATTTTACGAGTTTGCAAAAACAAGAAACCCGGATGCAATAGCGCTGCTTGGCGATTTGTCAGAGCAAGGCATAGAAGACCCTGCGGTTGCGAGGGTGCACAATGACCTTTTTACAAGGATAATGCCTGTTGTAGAGCGCAGCATACCGCTCAAATACGGCATGATTCTTAATAATCTCTCGCCCTATCAAGTTATTTGCCAAACGCCTGCAATTGCAGAGTATATAGCAAAAATAAGTCCACATGGTTGGCATGAACGATGGAAGGGTGTTGCACAGAGCTACCTTGAAATATTAAGCCTCATATCGCATGAAATGCGGCTTTCTTACATACCTATTGCAGATGTTCTTAAAACACAGCGCAGCAAAACGCTTGTAATACCCGGCAACAAGGACCTGGATTTGGAAACAACTGTAATGAAAGAGGCTGACGTGCACAAGCAGTCAAGGATAATCAAAGGATTCAAACTAAGCGGTTACGGCGGTGCGGCAAGGAGTGATGGCATGCCTTTGCCAAAAGGGTGCCCTTCAGAGCTTACAGCATCCTTCAATGAATTTCCGAGTATGAATTGGGCGGAAAGGGAAGGCGATGTTGGAAGCGCGGAGCCGGTGCTTGTTTCAGAGCCGAGGGATTTCCTTGGCGAGGAAGAGCCGGACATTGCCTTGCTGCACACCCCCTTATATGGCATACTTGATGTGCCTGAAGCATTGCAAAAAGGGGAAGTGCCGGAAGGTCACTTCGGGGATGTGCATTTCGGAAGCCCCGGTATACTGGAATATGCAAGGACGGGAAAGACGCGGCTGTTCCTTGCAGGGCATACGCACGTGGCCGGGCTTCAGGAAGTAAGGGCCGAAGGGGGCAGGTTGGTTGTTGCATTAAGCCCGGGCTGCCTTGGGAAAACAGAAGTGGAAGGCGGGAACTTTGCAGAGATTGAGCTTAATGATGAAACAAAGGAAATGGATGTTGCAAGGTTTTACCAGATAATGCCCCACACAATGGCTGTTGTGCCTACTGCGCTTTACATAAGGCGGGGGCGTGTAATAGACCCGATAGCTGTTACAAGCGTTATGCCTCCTGCGGGCGGAAGGATTCTCACAACTGACGAGATGGTTTTTAATGCGGCAAGGGCTGCACTTATTGAAATAGGGAGGTAAGATGCCTTACTACCTGCTTGACAAATGCCCCGAACATAAGTTGAATGAAGTTGGAGATTTATGCGAACGTGCAGGGCTTAAAGAGAACGTTCATGAACCGCCAAGAAGGGAATGGGAAGCAGCCATACATAGTTTGATATATATTGTTGCATATAATCCCGGAGCGGAATCCCCTCTCTTAGTCCAGTCGAACGCAGGCATGGACCATACAGAGCCGCACATAAAGAGGTTTCTGAGGCATATTGTGCGTATAACTGGTGCAGAATGGGTTTGCAGGTGGCAGGGTGATAATGCGCCCGCAATAGGCAGGGAGCAGCTTGAACTAAGCCAAGAAGAAATAAGAGCACTTTACCGGGATGCCTTATCCTCCCTTACAACATATTCCGGACTGATTGAGGAAGACCTGAGCCTTATTGAAAGGGTTGCATTAAGAAGGACTGCTGTTGGGGTGTTTGAGGGAAATGTAGATGAAGGGATAACGAGAGTGACTGATAAAGCTGAGGCTGTTGCACGGTTCATGCACCAATATTATAACTTTTTGCCCTCTTTTGACGATAGGATAATGTTGGAATATTGGAGACGGGATGCGAATACACGGCATGGCTTTGACGTCCTGCGCGAGCATTTCCGGATTAAAAGCCGGGAATATCATAAGCCTTAGGTATAGAATCTATTGAGATAATCCTTTTATACTTGCTATTCGGGCATTGATTTATGGACAACACCCAAAGCCTTATAAGTAAGAAAATTCTTACATTATGTGATATGGCGCTTACAACTGTGAAAGTTTCAAACAAAGGGCAGATAGCAATACCTGCCTCTGTACGGGAAGAAATCGGGGTAAAGGAAGGGGATACTCTTGTCCTATTCAATGTAGGCAACAGAATCCTGCTTGAAAGGGCGGGGGATGTTGAAAAAGCGATGAAGGACGACATGAAAGATATCGCAAAGCTCAGCGAAACCTCACTGAAAAAGCTTTGGGGCAATAAGAAGGATGATGTTTGGGGCAGGTACCTGAAATGAGGCTGATGCAGAGAGACATAGTGCTTCTTCCGTTTCCATTCTCTGATATGGAGGGCAGTAAGGTAAGGCCTGCGCTTATTATTTCAAATGACAATTTTAACGAAAGCCCGGCTGATTGCATAATGCTTCCCTTGACAAGCGTGATAAAGCCAGATGCCTGCTCAATCATATTAAGCCCTGAAGACCTTGCAGCAGGAGATCTGCTTAAAAAGAGCAGGGTAAAAGTGGATAAGGCATTCTCTGTTGAAAAAGGGCTTGTATTGATGAAGATAGGCAGCTTAGGCAATGCAAAATTCAGTGAAATAAAAGGCTTGTTCTTCAGCCTGTTTTGAAAGAGTTATAGTAAAAGTCTTTAATAATCGTACAAATAGTAAAGACTTTTACTGATAGCAAAACCCATTATTTGCCTTGTAAAAGACTTTTACTATAATTTGCAAAGCAGGAATAATACATATTAATGCCGGAGGCCAGCCTTCCTGATTTTGCATTCGCCGGATTTTCCCTCGTCAAAATATTTGCCATCCGGAATTTCCGGAAATTCTTCACAATCCTGCCCTTTTTCTGAAAACTTTCCGAAATCGCTGTGTGTTTTTCCTAAACTTCTGAAAATCCAGACGTTTTTTTTCAGCAATTCTTATTAAAAAGCATGTTTGTGCAAACCTCAGGCGGTTGCTTTGGTGTATGCCGGAGCAAAAGCAGGAGGAAAACATGAGAAGCGATTGGAGTGATGCGGGTTTTGAGCAAATGTGCCAGGAGCACCAAAGGGACTATTATGAAAAAAGAGTCAGGGAAATGGATGAGGATCTTAAAGAAAGATACGGCATAGGCCGGAGCAAGTTCCTTAACAGGTTCAACCCGAGGCTTGACGAGTATATGGAAGAATTTGAGCGAAGAAGGTCGGAAATAGACCGCGAAGTAAACTTCTCGGATTGGTTTTAGGGACAATGGCAGGCTATACTGGCTATTTTCTTTTTTTTATATTCTTTATAATGTTTGCAATGTCCTTCTGGAGCTATCAATCGTTTGGGCTGGCTTCATTGGGGCTTGCACTGCTCTGCTATCTGGGGGGAGAATGAGGCAGTTAACAGAAATAGTAAGGGAAGAGAAAGACCCTGTGTATCTTATGCTGAAGAAAAAATCATATTGGCGGGTAATAAACTATGAAAAAGCGCATTGAATCAGATGAGTGCATAAACAGGGGGAGTTTGATAGAGACCGGGGTGCCTGACAAGGCAATGGCAATGGAAATCCTGGCAGTTGCAGAGCACAGGGAGAAGTTCTGGAAAGAGGCAAACCTTGCGCACAAATACTCCTCTTTATATCTCGAAGGGCATTATGAGATAATAAAAGAGCTATGCACCGCAATACTTGCTGCTGAAGGCTGGAAGGCATTGGACCATGAATGCATGTTTGCGTTTATCCGAAAAAAGAAAGATTTCGGCCTGGACTTTGATTATCTTCTTGAGCTGAAAGAGCTAAGGAATGGCATTGATTACAGGGGATTGATGGTAAGCAAAGACTTATGGAAATGCAATGAGCTGCGGATAATGCTTGCAATTGATGCCTTAAAAGGGTATCTTAAGCAAATAACAGCGTAATGCTTATAAACGTAGGAATAATATCCTACAATATGGAACCAGTTGAAAGCCGGCTTTTGGGCGTATTTTACATGAACCCAATGGGGCAGTTCCATATAAGGCAGATTGGAAGGGAAACCGGGCTCGACACAAAGACAGTAATGAAGCACCTTAAGAATTTTGCAAGAAAGGGCATAGTGTTCAGGAAAAAGGAGAAAAACAGCTTTCCGTTTTACGAGGCAAACAGGCATTCAGCATTATTCCGGTATGGGAAAACACACGCCCTGCTTGAGAAGATATACGAGTCAGGGCTTATAGGGCATCTTGAAAAAGAGCTTGAGCCAAAGGCAATAGTGCTTTTTGGCAGCGTCAGAAAAGGCACTTACCATGAAAAGAGCGACATAGACATTTTCGTTCAGGCGAAAAAGAGGAAAATGGACTTGCCATATTATGAAAAAAAGCTAAAGCATAGAATCTCTCTTTTCTTTGAGGAAAGCCCGCAACAGCTTTCTAGGGGGCTTTTGCAAAATATCTACAACGGGATAGTGCTTTCGGGCGAGCTGGAGCTTTAAGCCTTTTCAATATACTTCTTGATCTCTTCCACGAACTCTTCGGCCTGCTTCCTGTAACGGCTGTATTCAACGCCTGTGACTTCCTTTATATTCCTGTCTGCAATGCCCTTGAACAGCTTGTAAAACATGTCCATTGTTTTTGCAGCTTTCCTTGAAACATGCTTTTTAGCAACAAGAGTCTTTTCCATCAGGCTCCCGACATGCTCGGGCGACGGGGGCACTTCACCATACTTCATCAGCGCTGCATGGCCTGCGTCAATCACAGCCCAGTAAAGGTCAACAGTGGCGGCAAGAATCTCGTTCTTTGACTTTGACAATGCGCCCGGCGCCATGACGAAATAATTGTAAATGGCCTCTTTTGACGGCCTTATCCTGCCTTCATCCAGCAGCGCCTGCAGCGGGTCAAAGAATCCGGTGTCAACAAGCGCAATGCCGTAGCGCAGTATGTTTACAGCAACAGGGTCCCCGACCCTCACATATTCCCAGAAGCTTGTGAACTTCATGGACTGTATGTGCAGCCTTTCCCTGCCAATGTCTGCAACTATTTTTTCAACTATAATCCTGTATGTCTGCACTATCTCCTCATTGAACTTAATCCTCACATCGTCAAGTATCACTAGAATGTCAATGTCTTTCCTGTCCTTGCCCTGCTGCGTGACAGAGCCGAAAACAACAACTGCCTTTATGAAGTCGCCGAATTCCTTCCAGACGCGGCCTGCAAACTTCTGCGCCATTGCAAACTCTGCTTCGGGGTACGGGACTGTTCTCTTCTCTTTTTTTTCAACCTTGAATTTCATGTTATCACCTTTTTTATTGCTTTATGAGTATTTATAGTTTTACTCTATCGGAACCCCGCTCCACCAGTTCTCTTCTGATTTCGGGTCAACCAGGTAGCCGCCTGTCATGTATCTAGGCGTGTGCGTGGCACCGAAATAGCTTCCTGAAACATCTGTCCAGCTTCTTGAAACATTCCCTACCCTATAGATTGGTGATGATGCTATCTTTGCCCATGCACCGAACATTGAGCCGTATATGCTTTCTCCCTCTCCCTGCGCCCCGGGCTCTATGATCATCTTGTCTTTCAGCCCTGCTTTTGTGACTTCTTTTATGAATTCTTCAATCGGCACATTGCCTTCCCCGGGTGTCAGGTGCTCGTCGTAATACCCGAAGTTGTCTGCAATATGCACGTGGCCTATGATATTGTTCTTGAGCAGGTCCTTTGTCTGCTTGATAAACCATTCCTTGAATTCCTTATCATCGCCCTTGAAGTATTTTCTCCACGTGTTTGCGTGGCCTATGTCAAATGTCGCTTTTATATGCTCTTCCGCTGCTTTGTCTGCTGCCTCCTTGTCCATGTGCTTGTCTGTTACAAGCTTTTCTGCCATCTTTGCCCTTGCTTCCTGCACAAGCTCTTTCAGCTCCCGCGGGTGGCTGCCGTAGCTCTCTGGAAAAACGTTTTCAGGCGCAATGAACATCGGCGTTTTCAGCCCTTTTTCTTTTTCAATTTTCATTGCATACATACCGAGCTCTGCAATGTTTGCAGCTGACTTCCCCAATGCGAACTCCTTGAGCGTTTTTATGCTGCCTGTGATCCCTTTTTCATCATTTCCTATTTCAAGGTCAATCTCCCTTTCCTGCCTTGCGGCTGCTATTGAGTTCTCGCTTGTGTACTGGTAATCCCTCTTGATGTGCTCTTTTGCCTTTTCAAGGAATGCAATCGGGTTGTCCCTGAACTTCTTAAATTCCTCCGGGTCTTCCCTGCTCGGGGCCATCTTCATCTGCTCCGCATAAAGCCTTGCGGTGTGGTCAGCAGCATCCTTGTCTTTCTCCGCAAGCGCTTTTACAGACGCCTCCATCTTTTCAACCATGTGGAGCTGTTTCATGGTATCATCTGCCATTGACGCCCACCTTTTCTTTTCAGCGCTCGCGCGCATTCTTTCTTTCTGCATGAACTCCTTGAAGAACAGCTTCTCAGCCGGAATGTTTTTCTCTTTTGCAAGTTCTTCAAACTGCTTGTACTCCATGTCTTCGTAAATATAGTCCCCTGTCTTTGGGTCAATGTCGGGTACCTCTGTGCCGTCCTGGTTCGTTTTCATCTTGACCCTCGGCACCTTGTAATCCCTTGTAAGCATTGTCCTTATCTTTCCGTTTTTGTCAACAAGCCCCCACAGCGCCTTTTTTTCCTCTTCCTCAAACGCCTTGAAATCCGTTCCTGCTTCGCAAATAGGCCTTGGGAACTCGCCTGTGTGTATGACAACAGGGCCTCCGCCCGCAGTGTCTGCCGCGAAATCAACAGCTCTTTTCACTTCAAAGACAGCATGGGCCGCCGCGTTTTCGTCAAACCTGTCTTCCCTTAACCCTGCGAACCCCATTACATTTGCGGATGCGTGTGTGCTTAATGTGACATTATTTATTTTTGCAAACTGCCTGATATCCTCCCTTTTTGTTTTTCCTATGATTTCAGGTGTTATAGAAGTAGGGCTTCCCATGCTTCCTTTCTGCATCCCCATAAAGCCAAGCTCTACATGCGATGCGCCCGCCGTGACAGCTGTCTTTATGGATGTCCAGGGGTCGCCGATTCCCATAGAAATGCCTACATCTTTCGTGCTCAGGTCGATTTGCTCAATCGGCTTTTGCCTTGTTCCTGCCCAATAATCTCCGCCAAAGTCTACCATTGTTACTCCTCTCAAAATAGGTGTTTTAAGGCTTATAAAGGTAATGGAGAGATGGTTGTTAGCAAGTGGTTGGCACTAATCGGCTGGAGGCAACGGTCTTAAAAAAGCTTAAATAGTAATCTGGGCATTTGTTAAATCATGAAAGATGTTAAACTCGCCTACAAAAAATGGGCCCAAACATATGAAGCTGATTCAAAATTAAACCCTGCAACTGAAACAGAAAAGTATCTCATTATCCCCGTGCTGAAGCCGCAAAAAAAGGATTTGATTCTTGATATTGGCTGCGGCACGGGCAGGTTTGCAATGCTTCTTGCCAAAAGATGCAGGAAGGTTACAGGCATTGATTTTTCTCCTGACATGCTGGCTGTGGCTAAAGATAAATCAAAAAACATTAAGAATATTGAATACCTGAAACTGGATGCTTCCAAAAAGCTGCCTTTTAAAAACAGCTCTTTTGACAAAGTCCTTTGTACGCTGGTTGTTATGCATATAAAGGACTTGCAAAAATTTCTCAGTGAGATACACAGGGTGCTGAAAAAGGGAGGCGTTCTTGTATACGACGATTTTATTGCTGACATTAAAAAAGGGTTTAAGGCTAAATTAGAGACTAATGTTTTGCAAAAAATGAACAAGCAGGGGTTTAAGGTTTATTCATGGCATGGCGTCAATGAGCATGTTAGCAAAATGCACAGGCTGGATTTCAATCTGGAAAAAATCATTTTTACAAGAATTGACAGCAGGATAAGGCATACATTGACTGAATCGACTTATAGAAATAATAAGGGCAGGACATTCATGGTTATATTCAAAGCTAAAAAGTGAGCTATTTGTGGAACTTCAACTGCTTTATCCTGCCGCCTTCCAATTCCAAAAGAACGTTCTTTTCAGGACCAAATCCTGCATTTACAACGACTGTCTTGCCAAGCATGCATTTGCCAAAATGCTCGTGCATGTGGCCTGCTATGCAGAGTAGAGGCTTGTATTTCTCAATAATCTTCCTTGTCACCAGAGAGCCGAAATGCCTTCCGTTCATCGGGGAAGACTTGTTTATTATTTTGTCAAGCTTTGTGTCAAATGGTACATTATGGCTGAGGAAGATTACAGGGGCTTTTGTTTTCCTGAAAAGCTTATCGAGCTTTTTTAGGAAGAAATCTGCCTGCCTTGTGCGCTGCTTTTGCTCTTTTGTATAAGGCTTTTTTGCCCATAAAGGATAGTCTGGGGAAGAAGACAGCCCATATCCTATTATAGAAATACCTTTGAATTTTCTTTGCTTAAAATGGCAATCTTTTATGTTGGAAAATTTCTTTAGCATCTCCTTGTAATGATTTTTCCTTAGAAATTCCCATGCATACTGCTCTTTTCTGAATGCGCCGCTGCCGTAATAGTCGATATTGCCAGGCACGATAAACACAGGCATGTTAAGCTTGTTCAGCTTTTCAAGGACTTTCCTGCCTCTTTCAACATCACGCTTTATCATCTTTTTTGCTTTTCTCTTTCCAGCCACTTTCCACCATGGTATGTCAAATCCGTGCTTGAATAGTATCTTTCTCCCCTCAAATGAGCAGAAGTCTCCCGGAAAGAGAATTGCATCAAACTGCTTAAAATGAATCTTTGGCAAGGCGCCGTGCAGGTCGCCGAGTATTAGGAATTTTGTCATATGTTCTCTGGGCATATCGCTGTTTTTAAGGCTTTTGAATGGGCTTTGCCTGCGCATAATATTTCTCAAAAAGCTCTTTCATCAGATTTACAAATGGCTTATCCCTTATCAGCATTGTGACGTTTGATTTTATCAGCCCTATCATTATTGCCTTGTCATCTGTGATTGAGATTGCAACGCCTTCATTCGGTATTTCCCTTATATTCTTATAAACCCCTAGCCATTTTTTAAGGTTCCCGCTTGTCTCTTCGCTGTTCCTCGCCAGGGTTTTCAGGGCAACGCCTTTTTTAACCATCATCCTGTTTTCCCTAACCCAGGAAGGATAGTATTCGGCAGTATACTTTACATTATATTCTGTATGCTCGGGATACGGCATCTCATGCACAACCTTATAAAAATTCTTTTTTCCCTTTGCAAGCTCTACAGGCTCTTTTTCCCCTTTTTCATAGGCTTCTTTAAGCTTTTCTACTTCCGCACCCAGCTCTTCGATGCTCTTTTTCTTTTTTTCAATAAGCTCTTTCAGCGCTTCAGGGTCTCCGGGGACAAATTTCTTGCCTTTTTCAGGTATCACCTTGACCAGCCCCTTGCTTTCCAGGGAAGCCAGGACATCGTATATCCTGCTGTAAGGAACCCCTGAGTCGCTGCTGATTATGGCTGCGCTTGACTTGCCAAGGTGTATAATTGCTTCAAATGCCTTGCTTTCATTTTTTGTAAGCCCGAGCTCGGTTAAGTCTGCCATGCATAAGGTAAGGCTTCCACTGCTTTTAAGCCTTTCTATTTACCACCACCTTTAGGGTGGCATATATTAATATTGTCCCTTGATGGTTATTACTTTACAATAATAATTAATTAGGGGGTAAATAAAATGAAAAAAATCGTCTTCGACTCGGACGCAGACGGGATATTCGCTGCTTACATCTGGCTGGCTGAGAACAACCCTGCCAGCTACAGCCTGTGCCCTGTCCCTGTGGGGGAAGCTGCGCCTGTGGCTGATGACAACAGCGATGAAGTGGTCTTAATAGACAAATCTGCAACACAAAGCCTTGAGCTTATAATGCATGAGCTGGAAAAAGGGAAACATGTAAGCGTCGTAGACCATCATGTAGCGCCCGGCAACCTGCGGGAAAAAGGCGTTGATATTGCAGATGTAGACAAAAAGCACTGCACAGCAAGCTACCTCAATGAAAGGCACGGAAACAAATACAGGACTTTGGCTTCAATCGCCTCTGTTGCTGACAATGTTGCAGTGCGCAATGAGCTGACACAGGGCATGGCAGAGGAAGACATAGGGCGTTTCCGGTGCATTGGCGAATTATTGAAATACAATGGCATGGGAAAACATGTTGTTTCGCCTGCTGTATTGCTTTCAAGGTTATGTGATGCTAATGGGAATCTGGACGAGTTTATGGCCTCTTCTGAAATTGGCCTTATCGCTGAAAAATACAATGCAGCAATGGAAAAGCTGGAACCAGCATTAACAGAGGCATCAACAAATATTGAGCCTGTAAATGTTGTTTTGCTTCCGGAAGGGGAGGATTACCAGAAATTGTTCCCTGTATGTGCAACACGATTGCAGGAAATGTATCCGCAATGCACGCATCTGGTCATGGTGCCGGCAGCTGGCGGGGGATACAGCACAAGCATACGCGCGCCAAAAGATGCAAGCAGGATTGCAGCCTTGTTTGGCGGCAGCGGAAGGGCAACTTCAGCAGGCGCAAGAATCTACCTTGACAAGTGCGGAGGCATAGAAGGTGTTAAAGCAATGATTAGGGAGGAATTGAAAAATGGCACAAACTGATTTGCACGGCATTAGCCAGTCAAAACAAGAAATAGAAAGCATAATGAAAAGAGAATTTGGCAATTCCACTGTTGTAGTAAGCTTTGAGCGGATGACAAAAGGCATGATGAACTGGGTGGGGCATGTAAAAATCAACAAAAAGCCCTGCGATGTAATATTAAAATTATCAAACCAGCCCGGCAAATGGGGAATTGCCAAGGAATATTATGTCATGGAGCTGTTGCGCAAAAAAGCAAAGGTTCCTGTGCCAAAAGTTTATGCGCATGACTTTTCAAAAAAGGATTATCCCTATGAATACACAATTGTTTCAAAATTAAAAGGGCAGTGCCTTGAAGATATATGGGCACAGCTTACAGAAAGCGAGCAGGAACAGATTGCTGTTGAAATGGGGAAAATGCTTGCAAAGATAAATTCAATAGAATTTAAGCAGTTTGGCAGGATAGTTGGCGATGGGGCAATAGAGAATTATGATTCATATTGCGACGGCTTGCTTGGCGAAGAATTAGATAACATCTACCAGCAGCATATCGAGGCGGGATTTATACCCTCTGAAACAGCATTGGCTGTTAAAACTTTTCTGTTAAGCAAGCGCGGCATACTTCAAAAGCTGGACAAGCCCTGCCTTGTGCACAACGACTTCCATTTCTGGCACATATTTGTAAAGAAAATTAAAGGTAAATGGAAGATTAACGGCGTTATAGACTTTGGCTTTGCCGAGATTGCGCCCAAGGAATGCGATTTTGTAAAGCCCGACCGGTTTATTTTTAATAAAGGCGAGAATATCAAATCCAAATTCATGGAAGGGTACAGCTGCATTCTGCCTTTTAAGCCTGAGAATGAGGAGATTGTCAGGATACTGAGAGTATACTATGACTTCTGGTTCATATACAGGCTGTTCAAGGCGAACAATCCTGAGCTTGCAACTGAATATCTGAGAAACATTAAAGCATTGATGAAGGCATAAGCACCATTTGTCTATCTCTCCATCTCTTCCTTTGTCTTCGTAAGCACTGCCTTTGCCTGCTCGGAAAGCTCGTCGTAAAGGCTTTCCACTTTGTTGTTTGCATGGCTCATCTTTTGAGCAGCATAAGGAACTTGTCTTCGCCTATTGCAACAATCCCTTTGTCCGCATCAAGAGCCGCCTTTTCCTGCCTTTTAAAGCTTATCCCAAGAATATCTAGAGCGGTATAGATACCATGCACTTTTTTTGCATTTAGCTTATTTATCGCTTCCACTTCCTTTTTCAAGCCTGCAAACTTCTTTTGTTCGGTAACAAATAATACGTCAATATCATTTGCCTTGTCCTGCTTTACGAGCACAGAGCCAAATATTACTGCAATTTCTGCATTTTTTATCTTTCTTATCTCCCTTATCCACATCTTAACATAAGGCGCCGCCTGCTCCGCTTCCCTCATTAGGAGGAATTTAAGATACTGCATTGCGTAGGGGCTTTCAAAGCAAATGCTGTAAAATCTCGCCCTCCCCATTTCTTTTAATCTGATTACGCCTTCTTTTTCCAGCTTTCTCGCTATCTTCAGTGCGCCCATTGGGCTTATTTCCAATTCCTTTGAAATGCTGTTTGCGTTAAACTCATGTTCGGGGCTTTTAAGAACAGTGAGCGCGAATTGCATTTCTGTGTTTGATATACTTTCCATAAATATAAACTATTAGTTTAGATATATAAACTTTTGGTTTATATCCTCTTAACCGTCTTCAGGTCCTCTATCCTTTTCTTTAGCGGGATTCCTGAGGCGAAGAAATGCCAAAAGACTTTCTTTATCCACTCTATCCACTCTGCATCATACACCTCGTAGAATATGTATGTTTTCTTGCTGCCTGTTTCGTGCGGGTCTTTTATCTCTTTCAGCTTTACAACCCTGTCATCTACCACAAAAGCCCTCAACGGCTGCTCAACGTGCCTTATCTCTATCCTGTCCCGCCCCGTAGTGCCGTTGATTGCATGTATCCTTTTTGCATTGTCTGTTGAGCTTATATTGATGTCTGCTATGAACTTTACAGGTATGTTCCTTGCAGCAAGCTCTGCAAAAACATCAGTCAGCTTCTTCTTTCCCTGCTGCAAATTGGCCCATGACAGGTTGCCTGAAAATATCAATACCTGCTGCTGCGCTGATAATAGCGAGCCCACTAGGTCCTGCTTTACATTCAAAAGCTCTTCTTCCTGCTCCTCAAAAAAAGCAGTCCTCTTGTCCTTGTCAACATACTGGTAGATGTCAAACGGGGAAAAATCCTCTTTCCTCCTTCCGACTTCCAGCCTCTTGAACAACAGTTCCTGCGCTCCTGTTGCATTAATCTCGCCTACGCTGCTCCAGTAGGCAATCTTAAGCGCTCCTCTCGTTCCTTCCCTGAACGTCCTGAATGCAATCTGCCCTGTCTCTGCTGCAATCTTTTGCAGGTATGACTCTGCTGTTCTCCAGTTCTTTTTCAGTAATTGAGCAGTCTCCTGCACTGTCCTCGGCTTTTCCTTTACAAAGCTCAATAACCTCTTTTCTGTTTTTGCATCAAGCATTTAGTCATAGGAATAGCTGCTGCCTTATATATTTTTCTGCAACACTGATGAATGTTATTTGTAATATCTCTGCTGTTTGGTACAATGCTACAGCATCGAAAACCTTTAGGAAAAAGCTTAAATTCTCCTGTTAATCCCTTATTCTTATGCGTAAACTATTACTGTTCGCATTTGCCGCATTGCTCGTTTTCGCTTTGCCTGCATCTGCAACGGTTCTGGAAACAAGCCTTGCTGTGCGTGACAAGCTTCCTGCAGAGACGCTTGCTGACATTCCGGGCTTTATTTCAAGGATGGAAACTGTCGGCTCAAAGGTTTCTGTTGATCCTGTTAATGGGTATTACACTGCCTATAATGAGGATGACTTAAAGGCAATATTTGGGGATGATGCTGTTTTAGTGCCCTCTCCGCCCGGGCTTCTGACCATAACCTACAAAAGAGGCGGGACTTACAAATTTTGGGGCATGCTTCACGGGCTTGTTGTTGCTGATTCCGCAAGAAAAGTGATTACAGTCACAAAAGGCGGGTTTATTTCAAGCGAGGATCTGAATGTGAATATTGCAGGAGATGAAATCCGGATAGATGCGGATAATCCTGCAAGCGTTTTGTTTAAAATACCAAGCAAGGGCATATATTCACAGAACAATTATTTCATGGGCTGCTTGTTGAAACAAGAAGCAACGGAAGAAGGGTGCATGGCATGGCTTTGCGAGCAGGAGCCCTATTTTAGGGAATGCGCACAGGAAAACCCCCTCTTTGAGCCCATAGAAGGATGTGACGCTAATCAAATGCAAAGGTACAGGAATTATCTTCAGAATGAAATTGACTGCAGGACTAGCGCTCTTGTCAAACCGCAGGAGGCGTATGCCAATCTCACAGGCCACGGGTTCTTGTCTGAAAATGCATTTATTGCGGACTACAAAACAAAGGAACCGGAATCTTTCCTGTCCAAGGCAATGGAAGCAGATGCTAATTTTGCCTTTGTATCTGACCTGTACAATGTTAATATGAAAAGAAGCAGGAGACTCGGCTTTACAGCATCCGCTCCCACAGGCGGAAGCATAGATTCTAAAGGCATTAAATCCGATGAGCTGTTTAAGTATTCTGTTGGGGAGCATGGAGAGAAGGCTATTTCCGGGGACCGGCTTGCAGTATATCGGCCGAGAGGTATAATACTAAAAGCAGAAGACATTGAAAATACCCCACACTTTGATCCTATCGTAAGGATTTTTGAAGGCAGCATAAACGATGAGCAGGCATTTGAAATAATGCAGATAAAAATAGGGGCTGTTTTTTTTACCCCTTCGAGCACCGGACTTTACACGCAATGTACGGAAAACAAGCCGCCTTACGAAGGCATTTCCTGTTTCTTGAGCGAAGAAAGCGGCTTGAATTACAAATTGAAAATAAACAAGCCTGCGGCACATGAACAGCCTATTATGGAGATAAACACGGATGCCATTAGTTTTAATCCGGACAACCCTTTTGAACGCAAACAGACATATATTGAGATAGAGCCTTTTGACATAAATGATGATTTGAGCATAGTCAGGCTTGTAAACAATGCGGATGCTGAAATAGTATTCACAGGCAAGGATATAAGAATACCGCCTGTTGGCAATGACTGGGCAGAATTAGGCGTAAGCTTTAAGGCAAGCATTTATCCGTTAAGCCTCCCTCCGCAGTGCGACCCGGGGATTTTCATCGGGGAAGAATGTGCTATACCAAAGCCGGTAGAGGTGTATGACACAATAGAATGCAAGCTGCCTGAAAGAAAATGCTATTTAAATGGTGTGGAAGTGACGGGATTTATTGGCGGAAGCGTGCAAAGGACTAAATTTTGCCATGAGGATTCAGACTGCTATAACAACCAGAAATGCATAGAAGGAATGTGTGTGATGAAGGCAACGTGCAGTGCATTAAGCTTAAGCAGCGCGGATTCTGGGTTCCCAGCTATAACAACAGGCCCCAATAAGGCAGACGTGCTGTTCGCCTGCGATGGCTATCCTTCTGAAAGCGCTTGTATAGACGATGTAAAGAAGGCTATAGACAAGGACAGCAGATACAATGGAATATTTTCTGTGGAGCCGTTCAAGAGCAATTTACAAAGATTTACATTTCATACTGCGGCAGGGAGCGCTGCTCCTTCTTCTCGAAACTGGATGCGCGATTTTAGTGTCAGCCGCAGCCTTTCAGACCCTTCCTATGGCTTGACTTACACCATAAGATATTCTAATTCTTTTGTAAAACAATGCCCTGATTCAGATTATACCATAGTTTTATCCAAAAAAGAATTCCGCTCATTTAGTGAAATTGAACATTTTTTATCAACAAGTTTACGGAACGTAATCTTCGGTACATTAGGCGCAGGGGTTTACATGAGCTCTGCAGATGATAATAACTTCCCTCAGACTGCGTTGCATGAGTTCGGGCACCTATTTGGAGGCTTGCAGGACGAGTATTATGAGCCCGTCGCAGGAGCGTCAGGAGGTATAGGCAACCCAAACTGCATTTCAAAAGAGGAAATACTATTGCATTGGTCCCTTTGGCCTGATGTTCTCGCAGATGCGTTGCAGGGGAAATGGAAAGGCTGCGGGGGGCCTTGTGAATCTTCAAAATGCGCAAGCCTGCTTAGGCCTTCTGAAAATTCTGTTATGAATAATGAATATACCTGGCTGGAAAATCGCAATGAGCCCGGATGGAAAGCATTCAACGAGCCGAGCGAGGCACAGATTATAGAGAAGCTGAATGAGTATTCGTGATAAAAAAGGCCTTAATACAATTAAGCGCGGCGGAGCCCTGCTTTCTTTGTATCCTGGTTTTCTGCAACACTGCTGCATCTTTTCTGCACCAAAACATTAACACCACTGCAATGCCTTGATATATGTAAGGCCTTGGGATTAGCTTGGAAAAAAGGGTCACTGTTTGCAAGGCTAATCATGTTCCGGGGGCGGAATTTTTGGTTAGAGGAAACTATAAGGCGGGTGGAAAATGGAAAAGGTATATGAAGTAAGGGCGTACAGGTGGGCAGGCGGGCAATATGAGATGACAGAGCCGCATATTGTGCCGGGCAAATCGCGTGAAGAGGCGCGGAACAGGCTCGCAGCGCACATGGGCGAGGGCTGGAAAGCGTCTGAGGCTTTTGAAGCAGCGTTTGGCGGGAATCTGCAGCTTGAGCAGAGGCTGGAGATTTTTGAAAAGCTTGGCTACAGAATAGTAAGGGCGGAGAGGCAGGCGGAATGAGATGCAATATACTGTTGAAAGACCTGGGGTTTGCTAAAGCATTGCTTTACAGGCTTGAGGATGATAACGGCGGGATGGTTGCTGAAGCGCTTTTCGGCTCCCCTGAAATGAGTGAGCTGTACGAGTTTGCACTGGCTGCGATGAAATCTGATTTCAGCCAGCCGTCAAAAGCGCCTCTTATTTCTGACGCAGAAAAAAAGCCGGGGTTCAGGGCAATGACCGATGATGAACGGAAGGGGCTTGAAACAGTTATCTCAAAAGGCGCAAGAACATATCTGTGAGGCGAAAATGGAAAAATCAGGAAGGATAGAAATGATAATCGGGCCGATGTTCAGCGGCAAATCGTCTGAGCTTATACGGCGCGTGAACAGGTACATGATAGCGGGCTATAAAGTGCAGGCTTACAAGCCGCGGATTGACAACAGGTACGGCACTGATGTGATTGCTTCGCATGACAATGAAAAGCTGAAAGCAGTTGCAGTAAGCCATGTTGGCCAGATTTATTCGAGGCTTGAAAAAGACACGGCTGTTGTTGCGATAGACGAAGTGCAGTTTCTTGATGACGGCATTTTATTCATGGCAGACTGGCTTGCTGCATCAGGAAGGATCTTCATTGCATCTGGCCTGAACCTTGACTTCAGGGGCGAGCCGTTTCCGTTCATGGGCTCTTCCAGGACAATGGCAGAGCTTATCGTGCGTGCGGACAGGGTTGACATGCTTTCGGCAATATGCACTTATGCGGAAAACGGCCTGAACTGCGGCTGTGAAGCCACAAGGACGCAGAGGATTGTCAATGGCGAACCTGCTTCATATGACAGCCCCCTCATAATGGTCGGCGCTTCTGAAGCATATGAGGCAAGGTGCAGGAATCACCATTTTGTGCCGAATGCGCCTGTGCTGCATCTGCGTTGAATAATCAGCATTAAATAAAGGGGTGAACAGCGATGGAAAAATTATACATGGGAGAGGCATATGCAGATTCAGAAAATGGCGAATGGGTTGACTGTGGAAGTGCGGGCGGTGGTTTTGTGGGCAATGGTACCTACAGCAGGCATTGGTCACTAAAGTATCTTATTGTAGCTGAAACAACGGGGGATGCAGCTCATGCGCTTCAGACTTATTTTGGCGGCAACTGGAGAGTAAACTCCCTGGATGTACAGGAACTTGCATTGGGGGAAAATATGGCGCTTGAAAAGAGGATAGCAATACTTGCAGAACTTGGTCTTACTACCCTACGGCGGGGTTGTAAAAAGGGTGAGGTTGTGATGGCCGGAAAGAAAACTGATCGTGAAGGCAGGGAAAAACAGATGGGCCTTTTTTAACATATTATGCTTATAAGAAAATAAAGGGGTGGAAAAATGGATTTTGGAAACATAGAACAGATAGTTGCCACGCTGATGGCAAACGAAGACAGGAAAGACGTGGAGTTCAGGCACGCACTTGTAATGACTGAATTTGGGGACCTTGGGGATTACATAATGAACGACTCAAGGCTGAACCCGAATGCGAAGCCGCATGGCAGCAAACAGGATGAAGTGCTTGCTTACGGGCAGGCTTTTGTGCAGCTGGCTGCCTTGGCGCAGCTTAGGGAAATAAAGGTTGCCGATGCATGGGAGTCTGCCTCACGGCAAAATGCAGAGCTTGAAGCGTTTCCTAAAAGGGGCAAGACCGGCATCCTTCTCAGGTATGTTGGCATAATGAAGCAAATCAGCAGCCGTATAGGGCGGTATATTACGCATGACCCTGTGCTTAATCCGAATGCAAGGCCGCACGGGACAAAAGCTGAAGAAGTTATGGCATACGGGCAAGTGTTTGTGCAGACTGCTGCTTTGGCCGGCCTCCGGGGCATAACGCTGGAGGATGCTTTTGAAAAAGGCCTGCAGAATTGGCTGGATGCTGACTGGAGAAAGAAAAAAGCTGCTGAACAAAAGGCTGCTGACATTAAAACAATAAAGGGCATTCCTGCCTCTCCCGGCTATACATCGGGGCTTGCAGAAGTTGTCACCAGCATAAGCGAAATAAAAAGATTGGGCTCTATACTTGTTGTTCAATACGCAATGTCAGACTATGCTGCTGTGCTTAGGGACTATTCAGCGTGTGTATCAGACCACGGCGGGAGGACATGCCATCTCGCAACCATTGCAAGGGAAATGAATATGCCCTGCGTTGTTGGCACAGGCAATGCAACTGAGCGGATAAAGACAGGGGTGTCAATCGCTGTTGACGGTGATAAGGGAGAAGTGTATTTGCTGTAAACTTTACGGGGACACAATTATAGATTTCCCTTCATCAATAAGCGTGATATTCTTTTTATTTTTTAATTGATATTTCCTGACAAGCTCGCGCGGTATTCTCAAGCCAAGGCTGAGCCCCCACTTATTCAGCTTCACCTTGTATTTCTCCATATCCCTGTAGGTTTCTGCAACAGAATGAAGCTGTTTCATGCTTACCACTTCATCCCCGCAGGATTTACATTTAAAATATCTGTACTCTACTCCCTCTGGCGTCTTTGCAGCAAGCTCTTCCATCTCTTTTCCACATTCATTGCACTTTTTCATTTTTCTTTGGTCTCAACCGTTATTATCTTTAATGCCTGCCCTTTTATTTCTCCGACGCATATCACTTCAAAGCGCTTGTATCTTTTGCTTAATTTGATGCCGTGCTTGCCGAAGCGCTTTAGCTTCCCGCCGAGCAATGCCGCTTCAAGCATGTCAGGCATCACGCCTCTTTCCATTGCGCGGATAAATGCGTGGCGGCTTATCTCGAGCTCATAGCCCCTAAGGCAGATATTATTTAATATCTTATAATATATACTAATATTTAAGCATTTCGGCGCAAAGATTAAAACCAAGGCTGCCGGCAGAATAAAGACCCAGAAATATGGCGGATATTCCCTGCCTTTCTTACAATCTTTCACATTTATGCCAACAGCGTTAATCAAATCCGTGCTTTCAGGGGAAATCTCTTCTATTGATGCGCCGCCTTTTTCAGTTATGTACACGCCTCTTCTCTTTCCGGGCTCAAGCGAGAAAGAAAAAACCCTTTCATCATTATTGTATACAATGTAATCTGCTGTTTCAACGAGGTTGTTCTCTACATAAACTTTGCCCTCACTGCAAATCTCCGAAGGCATTACAGCCACTGCATTCACGCAGGGCATCAAAACCAAAAAAAGAAAAATCCATTTCATGCTATGCTGCCTTTGCAGTTATCTTGAGCTTGCCCTTGAAGATGCCTGCTTTTTTCTTTGGGGAAAATGCCCGCACCTTTATTTCTTTTCTCTCGCCGGGCTCAATTGCGATATTTGCGTCTTTCAGCGCAATCCATTCACCGTTAAAAGCTTCTATAAGGATATTGCTTTTATCACTCGCGGAAAAGCTTACTTTTACCATGTCAATGCCTGTGTTCCTTACATACAGCACGGACTCTTTGCTTTCCCCGGGGTTCAGCCTGCCAAAGCTTATGCTCTTTGTTTCAAGAACCGTTGCAATCCTGCTTACATACTCTATTTGCCTTGATTCTGTCGTGTTTGTTATTGAATCAAACGCGGTTATTGTAAGGTTGTATGCCTTTCTTTCATCAGAAGGGGAAAACGCAAATCTGCCTGCAAACAAAACAGTTTCATTGCTTGCGTTTGCCCTGTTCATCATGATTTCCCTCCCGCCTATAAAGGCAGTAATGTTTGCAATGTCTTCAATGCCGTTTTCATCGCTGACAAGCGCTTCGATCCGCACTGTCTTGTTCCCCGCTATTACCTGTATGCCGTCTGCATCCATTTCGTCAGGCGTTATGTTTATGCTGGCGATTCTTGGCACCAGGTTCAGGGTCTCAAGCTCAAACTCAGCCTCATCTTTTTCCAAAGCAGTTTCAAACGCCCCTCCCCCCGGCGTTCCACCTTCTGCACTTTCTTCCCATCCCATTTCGCTTGTTCTTTCAAGGCTTTTGCCGTTGCCGTTGGCGCCGATTGAAGATGCATAGGAGAAAACATCGCTTTCATTCCCGTTTGTCAAATTCACAGTGCCTGCGCTGTTTGCCAATGAGATTGAAACCTGCATTGCACTGAACCCGTCTGCCTCATCCCACACCCAGTCATTGTTTCCCCAGTATTTCTCAAACGAATCAGTGTCTGTGTCAGTTCCGTCTGTGAGCTCTTTTGCAATCACGAGATACTGCATTGGCCCCAGCGTGCCTTCCAGCTGCTTGTTGTTGGCAAGCCATTGGCTTAAGTCAATTGCTTCTTCTCCATGGTTGTAAACCTCAATCCATTCGCAGTCAGTGTCATCGCACTGGCTCGGGTTGTACATCACTTCAGTCAGGATTAGCCCGGCTGATGCAATCCTGCATGACGCGACCAATAACGATGCTGCCAGCATAAGCAGCCACGCCTTTTTGTGTCTCATTTTGTATCCCTCCTTTTATGATTGCTTTTTCCATTTGCACTGTGTTCATAAACTTATCCTGAAAAAAACACGCAGTTCTTCACCGCTTTTGAAAATCTTAGGGTTTCATCCGGAGATTCTTTGCGTTTTGCTGGTTTTTATCCGCATTTTTCCGGATTTGGTGGAAGCGGTTTTCCAAGCCCGTCGTCAAATCTCTGCAGAGATTTGACGGGGGTTCCAAAAACCTGCAGGTTTTTAAGAACCCGTCGTCAAGCCCGGCAGATAGGTTTTTAATCAGGCTGGGGCTCTTTTTTAACATGGTCAGAATCAATATCATCAATCCAAAACACCTTTCAGACCAGCACCTTTTGGCTGAGCACCTTGAGATATGGATAATTCTGTAGGTTATATGACATTTTGAACAGAATTATCCATCAGACAATTCTGCCTATTTGTTATATAAGCCGCAGAATTGTCTATAGAGACTTTTGATTAACTTATTAGATATTGTCAAAAGTCTCTTAGAGAACTTTGGCATGCCATTATTTTGCATTTATAGGGGCTGCTTATATTGCAACCAATGGTTATTCAAAGTTCTCTATAATAATGCTGGTTGACTATGCAAGAAAGCATCCGGGCGGTGAAATCCCGGCCAGGTACTGCCTTGGCAAAGGGCACATCAAATTCTTTAAGAACAAGGTGAAGTATCTGCAAAAACGGTTCGGCATGATCCAGAAAGAGATGA
The DNA here is from genome assembly GCA_013329215.1 of Nanobdellota archaeon. Taxonomy (GTDB): domain Archaea; phylum Nanobdellota; class Nanobdellia; order SCGC-AAA011-G17; family GW2011-AR17; genus UBA9640; species UBA9640 sp9640u. The sequence continues at coordinate 45,309 of DUKS01000029.1, forward strand.
AAAAGCGGGGCTTTAGGCCGAAGGCACGGTTCAGCATAAAAGGCATAAGGCTTGTAAGCAAGGTGGGGGATATCGAGGCATACTTTGATGAAGCAAGGATAGGGGAGGTTCTGGAGAACCTGATAGGCAATGCGACTAAATTTACACATTCAGGGAGCATAGTGCTAAACGCAAAAAAGAGGAAAAGAGATGTCCTTGTAAGCGTGAAGGATTCTGGTATGGGGATTGAAAAAAGCGGCCTGAAAAAGCTGTTTCATCCATTTTCGCAGATAGAGCCTTCTTATGCGCTTCACCATAAAGGTACGGGGCTTGGCCTGTCAATATGCCGCCTTCTGATAGGCATGCATTGCGGGAAGATATGGGTGGAATCAGCAGGTAGGGGAAAAGGTTCA
>DUKS01000040.1:0-2600 GCA_013329215.1 Nanobdellota archaeon
GCTTCGTCCTGCTCCCATTTTCTGCCATAAGGGGGATTAGATATTATAAAATCAAACCTCATATCTCTGAATTGGTCTTTTGAGAGCGTGCTAAATGGTCCCTTTATATTCTCATCTCTTTCACCTTTCATTAACATATCTGCTTTGCATATGGCATAAATCTCCTCATTTACTTCTTGACCAAAAAGCACAATGTCCATTGATTCATTTAGTCTTTTGATAAACTCCTTGCAGCTTGTTAGCATTCCCCCAGTACCGCAAGCGGGGTCATAGACTGTTTTGATAATATCTTTTTTCTTTAAATGGATGCCATTTTCAATAAAAATAAGCTTAGTCATTATTTCAATTATATCTCTCGGTGTAAAGTGCTCCCCAGCTTCCTCATTAGACTGTTCTGCAAATTTTCTTATCAACTCCTCAAAAATTAAGCCCATTTCATAATTAGAAACAATATCGGGATGTAAATCAACCTTTGATTCTGAGAATTTTTTAATTAAAAGAAATAACAAATTAGCCTTTGCCAAACGGGCAATATGGGCTTTTATATAGAAATTATCGAATATATCCTGCACATTTTTACTAAAAGAATCAATATAGTGTATTAAATTCTGTTCAATATGTTCTGGATCTTCAAGCAATGTTTTAAAATCATATTTGGAATAATTATAAAATCCTAAAAGCTTGCCCTCTTTATCTCTGGCTGAATCTTGAAGAACATGTTCCATGTTTTCAAACTGACCTTTGTATTTATTATATGATTCAAGAAGTGATTTTTTTGAATGGCTAAGGACACAATCAAATCGTTTTAATACTGTAAAGGGGAGAATAACTTTTTGATATTCATTCCTTTTATATGACCCTCTTAGCAAATCAGCTAAATCCCAAATGAAATTTGCTTTATCTTGGAAATTACCCATCTTTTATCACGCTTATTTTGGCTTACTTCTTTATTAAGCTTTGCCCGACCCGGCGTTGACGACGGAACAAAAAAACCGCCTTCCGGCACTATTGAAAATCCTGCGCTTTTCATCTGTTTTTCATATTGATTTTCCGAAAACGCTGCGGGATTTTTCAACACTCTCCGTAAAAACACGTGTTTTTTGACAGAAGAGTTTATGAACAGGAAGCGTAAAGCAATCCGCATGTTATTACAAGAGGTTGAGCAGGCGCTAAAACAGCTTGCAAGCGAAACAGAAGAAGCAAAAAAATCAGATTTGTTCAAGAACTATCTTGAGATAATGTCAAACTTCTGGGACTACTCGCCTTACAACCAATTATTAATCTATCTTCAAATGCCAAATGCATCAAGAGTGGCAGGATTCTATAAATGGAAACAATTGGGAAGAAACATAACCAAAGGGAGCAAGGCAATAAGGATTCTTGCGCCTGCAAAAAGCAAGAAGATTAAAGATGATAAAAAGGAAGAAACCGTAACTTATTTCCGCCCCGTAAGCATTTTTGACATTTCTCAAACAGAAGGCAAGCCTTTGCCAGATGTGGATATCGAAGTTAAAGGAGAAACAGATAGTTTATTGCAAAAGCTGCTAGAATTTTGTCAAAAGCAGGGCTTTAAAGTGAGATTTGAGGATTTAAGGGATGATTTGCATGGCTTTGCATTAAACGGAACTATTACAATCAACAGCGACAAAAGCAATAATACGCAGATTAATACGCTTTTACATGAGATAGCACATGCCTTGCTGCATAAGAATTCAAGCCTTTCAAAAGAGCAGAAAGAGATTCAGGCAGAGGCTATTGCTTATGTGGCAGCAAGGCATTTTGGGCTGGAAACAAAAAGCTTTAATTATCTAGCATTGTACGATGCAAATGAAAAAAAGATTATGGACAATTTGAAAGTCATAGCTGAATGCATGAAAACTATAATCTTAGGTATTTCGCAATTATAAATAAAAACTAACGTTTATAAAGATGTACCATTATTGGCATTAAGACTTAAAAATGCAAGAGTTAAAAGAAAATAGACCAAAAAGAACTACTTATGATATAGCAAAAATAATTGAAAGATACGATTCTATTTCTATTCAACAATTACAATCTATCACACAAAATTCTCAAGAAGAAATAATGAGATTAGTAAGCCCTCTTAAAGAGTTGAAGCTCATTATAGAATACAAAAAGAAAATGAGTATTCGTAATATATCTAGATATAAGACATTCTTTAAAAAAAGATACGATCTTATTTTAAATAAGTATGAAAAAAAAGAAAAAAGTTATACCTTCTGAAAACACCCACGGTGTTTTCAGTCCAGCAAAGCCTGCGGGCTTTGCCAATATACCATGGCTGCACTGCAGCCATCTGCTTTATTCTCTGTTTTCTTTACACAATTCTTCTTTGTTTTCTCTGCTTTCTTTGTCTTCTTCTCTCTCTTTAATACCTACACACATACATCCCCACAACCCTCTTCTCTCCGTATAAATACATAAAGCCTCCTGCTTTATGGATAATTCTCCTGCTTATGCCAAAGCAATAGGGAGAATTATCTATAGGAGAATCCTGCCTATAATGGATAATTCCGGTGATTATAGAGAACTTTGAATAACCCCTAACAGCAAGACAAGCATTATCTATAAAGGCAAAA
>DUKS01000040.1:2824-3240 GCA_013329215.1 Nanobdellota archaeon
TTTTTAATAGGTTAATCAAAAGTATCTATAGCATGCTATTGCCGGAATTCCCCGTATGCACAACAAAAAGGAATGGAAGCATTAGTGGCTTAAGGCAGCAGCAGGCTTTTCTGGGTAGTCTTCTGGGGGGTTTTAAGAATAATCCTTCATTTACACCTACCTTTACACTGAACCTTTCTCCGAACTTAGGGGGTAGTTTGAGGGGTAGTAAAGGGGGTAGTAACTTGCCTATCCAACAACTTCCCAATGCCCGCCCTTGTCAGGTCCTATGCGCCGGATTACGCCTGCCTTTTTCATCTGATTAAGATGGAATTTAATGCCCTCTTCTGTGATTCCAATCGTTTTAGCGAGTTGTTTCCTTGTAATATGGGGATTTTGTTTAATTTCATCTAATATTTTCTGGGTAGTTTTCTGGG
>DUKS01000040.1:3377-6623 GCA_013329215.1 Nanobdellota archaeon
CTGGGTAGTTTTCTGGGTAGTTTCTTCATTTACACCCAACTTTACACCCAACTTTACACCCAACTTTTCAGTGACCTTTTCTCCTGCCTTTTCCTCAACTTTCTTATCCAGATAGAACATAATCTTATAATAATCAAAATCCCCTTCAACAACAGGCTTGCGTGAATAATAAGAAGTCCAGCCTGTAAACATCTTGTGAAAGCCTGAGCCTATGTTCTCAGACAGCCGTATAGTCCTGAATATGTGCGCTATTGTATTGTTGCGTGGCATTGAAAACTCCTCTTTAAGAATGTATTTCACGGCTTTGGGCAAAGAGCCCGGGTTAAAAAACTCAATCCTGTCAGAAAGCACCCTTATGCGCGGCCTTGCGTTTGAATAATAGTCAGTATGCATAAGCAGGTTTACCAAAGCCTCGCGAATTGCCTTTATCTGCGGCTGGTTTTCATCCCTTTGCATTCCCTTAAGCCTGAAAGGTATGTTGACATGATTCTTCAGCTTTTCAGATATGGCAAAATAGTACTCAAACAGGTTTTTTAGCACAGGCATCCTGTATTCATACCTGTTAAGCGCATCGGCAAATGAAGTGCCCGCCACTTCAAGATACTCGACGCGAAAATCAGATATTACGCTGGTTACAACCTCTTCTGTCCCGAATACAAGAGCGCCCCCGACAGTGACTTTTCCGCCTATAATAACCTTCATTAATTCAAGCATTTGCCTGGCAGTAACCGAGTTATACCTGTGCTCAGGCTCGCGGGATTCAAGGTAAGTCCTGTATCTCTGGACAGTTTCCCTGTCCAGGTCTTCAAAAGTGAATTCAGTGAGCTCCTCATCCTTTTTGTCAAACGAGGAATTGCGGTACATGGCATCTATTTCCTCTCTTGTAGCCCTCTGGTCCCCGCTTCCTGTGCGGATAAATGTGTTGGAAAGCGAATTGAAATAAACAGGCTTGTCCTTTGAATGCATGGAGGGTATGAAGAATGCAAGAACTGCTTTCCCTTCAATATCATATTTCTTCGGCTCTGCCTTTATTAGCTTGTTGAACTTGTCTCCCCTCAGTGTTGTCAGGAAATCCTGCTCAATTTTTTCAGGATTGTCCACTCTGGTAATCTCGTAATCCTTTCCCTTTTTTGAAACTCCGAATACAAGCCATCCGCCTGCAGTGTTGCAAAACGCTGAAACTGTTGCCCAGCTGCTCTTTGGCACTTCTGACTTTGCTTCCTTTGCTTCAAAGTCAAGCCATTCTATTTCCTGCAGTTTTTTGACAAGCTCTCTTTTATTCATCTTTCAGCCTCTTTTTTATGCGAAACTAATGCCTTCTTTGCTTAATAATCTTTACCATCAAAATCCGCAAATTTTCCGTCGTCAAAAGAAAAAAGCGCAGTTCTTTGGAAATATGTAAAAGTTTATGGAAAAAGGCGCAGATTTATGGAAAAATGAAAAACTGGATTATTGCCAAAACCTAGAACATAAATAATTCATGCCGAAGTCCTGCGGCGATGTTCGAGAACAGCGGTTCTCGGCATCCCGAGACCGGAGTCTCGATGAAGCCGTGGGGCTAGCCACCGGAGTGGCTTAGGCTCGCCTTTCTGCTCCAACTTCTCAAAACCAGCCTTTCGCCTTTGCAAGAATCTCTTTCTCAACAGCTTTAAAGGAAGGCACAGAAGCCACCAGCTGCCCCATCTCAGGCTCCCACGACTTTTCGGCTTTCTTCAGGGCATTTGCAACATTCTTATAAGAAAAATCAATATCATACCCTAAAAGCTTCTTCTTAACCAGCGAATTATCCGTCTTAACACCCTTATTCAACAAAAACCTCATGTCAAATATGTCCCTTGCCTTTTCCCTTGTAAGCATTGCCAGAACCTTTTCAGCCATCATCTCCTCAAGAGGCATTACATTGATTAAATAAGGCTGCAAGTCAGAATATGCAGGGAATATCTCCCTTGCCTCCGGTTTCAGCAGAGGCTTTTCCCTCAGGCTTATTTCAATGCGCAGCACAACAAGCGAGTTTTCAGCGCCCTTGTAAAGCGGGCCCTGCACCTTAAGCTTGGCATTAAAAGCATTCTTGTTCTTTTCCATGCTGAAATCAGCCTTGAACCCGAAATTAAGGAAATCCGCCTTGATCCTCTCAAACAAATCCTCAGGCAGCCCGCTCTTTTCAGTGAAGTCAAGGTCAATGCTGAACCTGTTCAGGCCGTATGCTTTCTGCAGCGCTGTCCCGCCCTTGAACACAAGCTCATCAGATATTTTTTTTGAAAGAAACAGCAGGAACAAGTGCTGCAGGTAATCCCTTTCAGCCTGCCAAATAGTAAAGCCAAGCATTGATGCAAATTTTTCAAGCTCATTCCTGTTCAGCATTATACCACCTCATTGACTACAATCTTCCACTTTTTATTCTTTTCCCCTGCTTTTCTTTTCATCGGGTTAAGCAAATCATACCTGCTGTTAATCCTGCGCCTTACTTTTTCATATATATCGATATTGTTTTTTTCCAGCAGAAAGCCGAGCCGTTTAATGAGCACAATGGAATCCATCCTTAAGGCGTAATCAACAAGCTTTGCAGTGTCCATGCCCTGCCCCAATGCCTGCATGGTTTCGCCTATCGGGCAGTATTCAGGCAGGTACAGCGAATCAACAACCGCTTTCTCCTTTTCTGCAATAAAGATATAGCCGCCCATGAACTCTTCTTTTTTGTAGCCAAAAGCCCGTTTGGCAGGGAATTTCACGAATTCAATTCTGTAATTGCCTATGCTTATGCTTTTTTTTGATTTTGTGGAAACAACAAGAGCCTTGCCAGGCATCTGTGTTGTCAGGCTGTAATATGAATATGCGCTTAAAAAAGATATATATGACGGAAATGCGGCATTTGAAGCCACAAGGAGCGGGTGCGTGCCGGGCAGCGCATATTTCCCTTTTTCTATTTCCATTATAAGGCGCTTCTGCTTAAGGCGGTAGAGGAACAGCCTGAGATAGCCGCTGCTTTTGCCTGTAATTCTTGCAATGTCTCTGAATGCAAGGACTGATTTTTTTAATTTGCCTGTTTCCTCAAGGAATTCGCGTGCGTTCATGCAATATATGCAGGCGGCAGAGTATTTAAACATTTTGTTTAGTTAATGTTATCATAAATGATAACATTAGGATAATAGGAAGTAAGATTTTATGAGATTCCCCTAGTATTCATCTCAGCACGAATTGTTGCTTTTGTGCAGTATACTGCATAAAATTAGATACTTTTGTGCATTA
>DUKS01000040.1:6775-17048 GCA_013329215.1 Nanobdellota archaeon
ACTTTTGTGCATTACGATAATTATACTGCATAAAACCCCAAAAAAAAGCTAAAGAAGTGGCTCCTGGAGCAGAAATAGGCTTTCGTATTCATCCTTTCTGAAAAGCCGAAGGCTTTTCAGGGCGTGCAAAGCCAAAGGCTTTGCCAATATACCATGGCTGCACCCAGCCATCTGCCTTCCTATTTGGTGCCACTTGCCATCCTGCTTTGTCAAGTGGTTTCTAAAAAAACATAAAAAACATCCATTTCTGCTCCAAGAATAATCCGGAAAAAAGAATTGATTTCTGAAAATCCGTATACTTTCTCCGGAAATATGTTATCCACTTGCCACTCGTCAAACACACGCGCGCGGATTATATAGCAACAGGGCATAAACTTGTTTAAGCCGCAAAGGGCTAAGGAGGGCTTATGGCAGAAAACAAAAAAGTTGGCGAGTTTTTGGCTTGATAAATTTAAAGGGCAAGCAACAGGGGGAATATTTTATAGGGCATTTGATTTGGTGCAGTTTATTGGGAAAGTAGAAGAACAAAGGGGCAAGGTTGTTGCAATAAAGTTTGACGGAAGTTATAACATGGAGCTTATTACAGAAGACAAAAAGGAGAATACAGCATAGACCTGCATGGAAAAAATAAATGTTTTAAGCAAGGAAGTCGGGTTTTACACATATAATGAAGAAGATTATATCTGCCTAACTGATATTGCCAAATATAAAGACCCGGAACGAAGCGATTTAATTATCCAAAACTGGATGAGAAACAGAAATACAATAGAATTTTTAGGCATTTGGGAACGTATAAATAATCGTCATTTTAAACCCCTCGAATTCGAGGGATTTAGAAAACAGGCTGGCTTGAACAGCTTTGTCCTAACACCCAAGCAATGGATAGAAAGAACAAGTGCTATAGGAATAATAACCAGATCAGGCAGGAAAGGCGGAACCTATGCGCATAAAGATATCGCTTTTGAATTTGCATCATGGATATCTGTGGAGTTCAAGCTTTACTTAATCAAGGAATTTCAAAGGCTGAAAGCAGAAGAAAGCGAAAGAAAAGCGATAGGATGGGACATTAAAAGAAATCTTGCTAAAATCAATTACAGGATACACACAGATGCGATTAAAAAGCATCTGATACCCGCCAAAATATCCAGAAATGAGGAAAATCTTATCTATGCTACAGAAGCAGATATCCTTAACCTTGCCCTTTTTGGGCTGACTGCAAAAGAATGGCATGAAGCCAACCCCTCGCTTGAGGGCAATATGAGAGATTATGCTGATGTTACACAATTGATCTGCTTGTCAAATCTTGAGAACCTTAATGCACATTTTATTAAAGAAGGACTTGGCAAGCTACAGCGGCTGGAAAAATTAAACATTATAGCAATCGGGCAGATGGTAATCTTAACGAGGAAGAACGAAAGGGTTACAAGATGTAACCAGTTGAAATATAAGCCATAAACTTTATAAATAGGTATATACTAAGTATATACGTGGCTAAAACGAAAACCAAGGGATACAACATGGATGTCTTCATGAGCAGCAAGATACGCATAGAGGATGCAATAGGCGTGTTCAGTGTTGACTCAAAGGGAGAACTGCTGAGAATCAAGAAGAGCGGCAACGGCGCTGCAATACCTTTCTTAAAGAGATATATTGGAAAGAAAGCAGTTGTCTTTGTAGTGAATTGAGCCCAATAATATCAAAAAAAGGTTGATGCCGGGGGCCGGCCTTCTCCCTCACCTTTATAAACCACCTCTATCCTCTTTTTCTGAATATGCAGGAGCTTAACATACCAAAACAACCGCCTTCAATGGCTGAAGTAAAAGAAGCGCTAATCAAAGCAGTAAAAACAAGAATCCCAAAAGGCAAGTTCGGAATCCTGTTCTCAGGCGGGATAGACTCTGTAATAATAGCAAAGATTTGCAAGGACCAGAAAGCAGACTTCATCTGCTATACAGCAGGCTTTAATGCAAACGCGCCGGACCTAAGGAATGCGGAATACGCGGCAAAAGCATTAAGCCTGAGATTAAGAACAAGAATAGGAAACCCTGAAGAGATACTAAAGAAAGTCATCACTTTAATCAATCAGCCTGACGCAGTACAGGCAGGCGTTGCAATGCCCTTGTATGTAGCCTGTGAAATGGCAAAGGAAGACGGTATAAAGGTTGTCTTAAACGGGACAGGCGCTGATGAACTGTTTGCAGGATACGCAAGATACAAAAAAAGCAAGGACCTGAACAAGGACTGCTATTCTGACATTTTGAACATTCATAAGAAAGACACAATAAGAGACCAGATGGTTGCAAAGGCAAACGGCCTGGAAGGAATATCGCCTTTCCTGGACAAGGGGCTGATAGAACTGGCATTAGCCATACCGGCAGAGCAGAAGATTGCAGAAAGCAACAAGATGGTTTTAAGGCAGATAGCCATAAGCATGGGAATACCAAAAGCGATTGCAATGAGGCCAAAGAAAGCAGCGCAGTACGGAAGCTATGCAGACAAGGCAATAGGAAAGCTGGCAAAGAAAATTCCAAAGTCAGAGTACCTTAACAGCTTTCTTAAGAAGCCGAAGCTGGGAGTATTGTTCAGCTCTGGAAAAGACAGCTGCTATGCATTGTACACAATGCTGAAACAGAACTATGAAATCATCTGCTTAATCACAATAAAAAGCAAGAACAAAGACTCGTTCATGTTCCACACGCCTGCGGTTGAAATGGCAAAATTACAATCAGAAGCAATTGGCATACCTATTATGTTCCATGAAACAGAAGGTGAGAAGGAAGAGGAATTAAAGGATTTAGAAGCAGCCATTCAAAAAGCAAAAGAGCTTTACAAGATAGAAGGCATTGTGACAGGCGCATTGTTCTCAGAATACCAGAGCGAAAGAATTCAGAAAATAGCAGACAAGCTGGGATTAAAGACATTCTCGCCATTGTGGCACAAGAGCCAGGAAACAGAGATGAGGGAATTGATACAAAACGGATTTGAATTCATATTAACAGCAGTTGCAGCTGACGGATTGGACAAGAGCTGGCTTGGAAGAAAGATAGAGGAGAAAGACATTGACAAGCTAGTTGCATTAAACAAGAAGAACGGTTTGAATGTTTGCGGCGAAGGAGGCGAGTTTGAGTCTTTGGTTCTTAACGCACCTTTCTTCAAAAAGCGAATTATAATAGAGAAAGCAGAAATTCAGATGGAATCAGAGTGCATTGGAAGATACGTGATTGAAAAGGCTGGTATTGCGAGCAAATAGCGGGGTTCAGGGGTGGTGTATAAAGCAGAGCTTTATGCACTAAAGAAAGCTGAGCGAAGCTTTCTTGTGTCCCCTGCTTACCGAGCGGAAGCGAAGGGAAGCCTCGAACGAGAGCGAGAATGCCGCATTCTGCGATACATATTTAAAACAATAAGAATACTTTTATCCTATGGCAGAACAGAAAGAAGCAACAAGGCCTGAGAGATTCAAGGCGTTCTCGCATGTCTTTGATGAAGGGACTTTAAGGGCAGTGTTCAAGGTAGCCTCAACAGGCCAGTTTGAAGCCCTGTTAAGCCCGATAAAGATAGGGAAGGAGGCAAACCTGTTCACTGCAAAGAAAGGCGAGGACTGGAGATGCGTCAAGGTTTACAGGATTGCATCCAATTTCAAGAAAATGTTCGAATACATGGCTCCCGACCCGAGGTATGCGGGATTAAAGCGGAACAAGATGTCAATAATCAACACATGGGCAATAAAAGAGTACAGGAACCTGCTGAGGGCAAGGGAAAATGAAGTCCGCGTGCCAACGCCTTATTACGTGTTCAAGAACGTGCTTGTAATGGAGTTCATAGGCCATAACGAGCCTTCGCCGCAGCTTAACAACAAGGCGCCTGAGGACCCGGAGGCGTTCTACGAAATGCTTATAAGCAACATACGAACACTTTACCAGAAAGCAAGGCTTGTGCATGCTGATTTGTCGCAGTTCAACGTGCTGAATTATGACGAAAAGCCGGTTATTATTGACTTTTCGCACGCGATTGACTTGCGCTACCCGAACGCAACGCAGATGCTTGAAAGGGACATAAGGATAATGTGCGACTATTTCAGGAAGCTCGGGCTTAAGAAGGATTACAAGGAAGAAGTCGGAAAGGTTATTGCAAAATGAAAGCAGAAACAAACAAGAAGGCTGTAAAGGCAAAGAAAGCAGATGTGAAAGCAATAGTGACAAAAGCCCAAAAGGCTGTTAAAGAAGTAGCTGTGCCTGAAGTGTTTGTGCAGGAGCTTAAGATACCACGGGACAGGGTAGGAGTTCTTGTAGGCAAAAAAGGCGAAGTGAAGAAATACATAGAGCACAAGGCAGGCGTAAGGCTTGAGATAAGCTCTGACGGAGATGTTATAATCAAAGGCCATGACAATGTAATGATATATGACGTGAAAACCATTGTTCAGGCTATAGGAAGAGGCTTTTCTCCTGACGTTGCAATGCAATTGTTCAATGAGCAGAACGTGTTTGAGCTGCTTGATGTGACTGATTATGCAGGCAAGTCAAAGAAAAGGCTTGACAGGCTCAGGGGGAGGGTTATCGGTGAAAGCGGCAGGTCGAGAATGGCTATTGAAGACCTGACTGAAACAAACATTTCTGTATACGGTAAAACAATAGGCATCATAGGCGAAATGGAAATGGTTGCATTGGCAAGGCAGGCGATTGATATGCTTTTGTCCGGCGCTCCGCACGGCGTTACATACAGGATGGTGGAGAACAAGAGAAGAGAGATGCACAGGCGCAGGATAGAATCCATGTATGCGACGGATTAGGCAGGCCTTCGGCGTGAAGATTTTGGTTTTTAGCGTTATTCAAAAAGAGCCTTAATAAATTAACATCATTTTGTTGACGCCAACAAAATGGTTTAAGTTCAGACCATTTTCCTGACGTCAGGAAAATGGTCATGAAGTTGGGGTGTTAGGGGTGAAACCCCTTACCGCCTTCTATTTGTAAAGGTTTAAATCCTAACGCACACACTAATTCCGAATGGATAAACAAGCACTAATAGAATTAATCAGGCAAAAGAGGGAATTCAGGGATCTGGACAACGCGTTTGTGGGGAAAATGCTGGGCACAGTCCTAAAAGCAAGAAAAGCAGAAGACCTAAAGACAAAAGACGCTGTAAAAGCTGCAAAAGAGACAAGAGCATTGCTAAGGGAAGTGTACGGCGCCTTTTTAACGCCAAAATTCTTCCAAAGGGAAAAGTTCCTGCAGGGAATAAAGTCATTAAATGATTTAGAAGCGCACAAAAGCGTTTTAGCGCTTCACCTGTCAACAAAAGAGCGCCTGCCGTTTTATGAAACAGTATACCAGAAGATATTTGCAATCACAGGAAAGCCTTCCACAATACTGGACTTAGGCTGCGGATTAAACCCGTTCTCTATCCCGTTCATGCACATACCAAACCTGACATATTATGCAGCAGAGCTTGCAAAGGCGGATGCAGAGTTTATACAGGAATATTTTACCAAAGCGGGCGTCAGGGGCAGCACGTTCCAGATGGACCTGACAGAAGCAGGAAAGTTCCCGGCAGCAGATGTCTGCTTCATGTTCAAGGTGATAGACACGCTGGAAGCAATACAATGGGATATTACAGCCGAATTATTGGCAAGGCTGAGGGCAAAATGGATAGTGGCCAGCTTTGCAAAGAAATCCTTAGGCGGGAGAAAGACAATAAAGCCAGAGAAAAGGCAGTGGTTTGAAAGGCTTATAGAAAAGCGGGAATACAAGACGGTTGAAGTAGAGAATGAGATATTCTACGTGATAAAAGGGCTATAACATGAAATACAAGCTAATCTGCTTTGACATGGACGGAGTGATATTTGAGCCTGTGAATTTCTGGCTTGAGCTGCACAGGAAGTTCGGGACTTATGAGAAGGGCGTTGAGCTTACAAGAAAGCACCTTTATTCGGATTACAAGAAGCTTGTTGAGGAAGTTGTGGTAAAGCTGTGGAAAGGAAAGTATGCAAAGCCTTACTACAGGCTGATAAGCTCAATCAAATACATGAAAGGCGTGAAAAAGGTTTTTGAGCATGTGAAAAGCAAAGGCTTGTTTACAGCAATCATCACAAGCGGCAGTGTTGAGCTTGCAAGAAGGGTGCAGAAAGACTTCGGAATTGACCACATATTTGCAAATGAGTTGGTAATTAAAAAAGGAAAAGTCTCAGGCGAATTCATCTGGCCGATAGGAGCAGGGAAGCACAAGAAGGCGGAGATAATACGGGACTTGTGCAGGGACTTGAATATCAAGCCAAAGGAATGCATCTATATAGGCGACAGCGACACTGACTTGGAGGCATTTAAGGAGGTTGGGCTTTCTATAGCTTTCAATTCTTCTTCTGAAAAGCTGAAGAAGGCGGCAACGCACTCTGTTAATTCAAAGAATCTTGCTGATGTTATAAAGTATATTCCATAAGCTTAAAAATATCAACTTATTCTTTCCTATTATGGCTTCACTCGAGGAAATGCTTGGAAGTACGTATGAAGAGCTTGGCGTTTCAGAGCAGAACAAGGGCTCAATCAATGCATTTCTTGCAATCATAAAGCTAAAGGACATTCCCACATACGAGCACAACGTAAGGGTTGGGCTTCTAAGCAAGAGAATAGCGCAGCACATGCACCTTGATCCCAATGCATTGTTCTATGCAGGCACTTTGCATGATGTTGGAAAGGCGCTTATACCTCCTGAAACACTTAAAAAAACAGAAGGTTTTGATGCGAATGACATGGCGCTGATGAAGAAGCACGTTGAATACAGCTACCAGCTTTTACGGGGCGTGCACGAGTTCTCTGCAGAGATTGCATTAAGGCACCATTACTTTCAGGAAAAAGGGTATCCGAAAAAGCTTCCAAAGCCGAAAGTGGCATATTCAGGAAACACGCAGCTGATGATTAACTACTATGCAAGGCTTCTTTCTTTGGCTGACTTCTATGATGCCCTGACAACAAGGAATAATGACAAGCACGGCGAAAAAAGGCAGATAGGCGGTGATGAAGCCAAGGCAATCTTCCTTGCAAAAAATAAGGACCAGAGATACCTGATTGAAGAACTGTACAAGGCAGGAATTTTCGGGCAGCAGGCCGCACAATAGGTTTTTAAACAATTAACAACTTCTTTTAACGCATTCAGCCCCGTGGTGTAGCGGCCAATCATACCGGCCTTTGGCCACTGCCGACCTTGAAGGAAAGCCGTGGAAGACAGCCGGTGACAGCGGTTCGAATCCGCTCGGGGCTATATTAGCGGTAATGAAAAGGCATATGTTCACGAGCGGTCCCGAACCGCAGTGAGATTACCGCTCGGGGCTATTATTTTTTTTTGAGCATTATTCTGTCTTGGTTAGAAAAGGTGTACTTCTGCCCCGAGCGGATTGTAATAAGAATTACTTCAGCATCCATTTATTCAAGCCTCTTCACAAAGCATCTTCTGCCGTCTGAAAGAATGTCGAGAACCATGTATGAGTTCTGCCCTCTTTTTGACATTTCCCTCAATCTGTCAGAGTCTTCCTGGCTTATGAAAAAGTCATCAAACTTTGCTATTAAAGACACCTGCGGCTTGAAAAGCATTGACCTGTTGTCATGGCCAAAGCAAGTCTGTAAAAGAATGGAGGATAAGCCGCTTCTCCCCTGCGCATCAGTAATCTGCACTTTCCTTTTTCTTGCTCTCAACTCTGAGAATAGCCTGCTGCAATCCAAATCCCACGAGCCATCCTCTTCTTCAGTGCCATCCCCGCCTTTTGCATAGTGAACAGTTACCTTGCACTTCATGCCTTCAGGCGGCGTTATACCCCTTACAAAAGGCGCTTCTACTTCTCTCTCAACAGGCCCCCTCTCCAAGACAAATGATGCAGGATCAAAATCCCTTGTTCTGTGATATTGGAGGAAATAGTTCCTGTCGTCGACTGTCTGGAATTCCATTATAGGGCAATGATTTGCGTCAAACCTGCCTAAGTGCCTTATCTTTTCATAAGTTTCTAAAAGCGCAGGCAACCCCGCCTTTAATTCCTCGCTTGATTGCCCGTATTCTTTTAGAATAGAACCTGCCTCTGCAATTATATAGCTTACAGTCTCCCAGTTGGTCTTGCTGAAATCCTTGTTATAACCATAGCTGATAATATGGTACCTGCCTTCTATTGCGCTGTCTGCAACAACAGCCCGATTATATCTAGCACACCCATGCAAAAGTTCCCAAAAGGAGAATGACACGTCCTGCCTGAACTTTTCTTCATCATATCCTAAAAACTCACAAAAATCTCGGTCTATATTTGATTCTGCCAGTGCCTTGGCCTTCAGTTCTTCCTCGCTTTGCAAGTTTTTATAGTCCTTACAAATTTCATTATCAAGCCACGGGCTCTTCAGTATTCCCGACGCGCCTGCGTAATCCTGCGGATGCTCGCTTCTTGCTATTATCGGCAGGCCAGATTCCCTTGCTTCCTTCAAAGAGCCAAACCTTCTTGGTACAAGAATCCCGTTTTGCTCTACATAATCAGCAATAGCCCTCTTGGGCTGGCCTTCAAGCCTTGCTATGTCTTCCAAATAATAATCCATAAAGAATGGCGAAGAAAGCAGCTTTATAAGCCTTGCGAAGAACCTATTTCAGCAGCCCTTCATAACCCTTCAGATTCTTTATTCCATACGCATCAATAAGCTTCTGCTTTCCATTCGGCTGCTTTAGAAGCTCTTTCCAGAATCTTTCCGCCTTGTCAAACTGCGCATTGATGAATTCTGTGTGAACCTTCTTCCAAGTATCAGGATTCTCTTTCATAAATAAAATCCATCTGTCAATCTCTTCGCTCATAATCTACTAAACGCTATTAATTCTTATAAACCTTTCTTTCAGAAAGCCATATAAAACACATCGCACACTGATATACCATGAAAATCATGCTGCCTTTAGCAGTAGTGCTTTTTGCGCTGCTCTTGCTTAGCGGATGCGTTGTTATTGAGCAGAGAATGACATCTCCTTCAATGCCTTCGCCAGTGATTGAAACAGTTGAAACTATTTCTGTGGAAGAAGCATGCATAAGGGCGTGCGAACAAACAAAAGGCAATATTGAAAACGGCCCCTGCCTCCTTAATCCGATTGAAAACACTGAATGGGTCTGCGACGTTGCGCATTCTCCAAGAATAGACATTGACAACCAGCCAGAAAACCAGTGCTCTGCATTCAGGGAAGGAAAAGCAAGGCACTTTGTGGAAGTAAGCATTGACTGCATAGTCATCAAGAAAGTTTAAAACGGAAAATAATTAAGCTTATGCTCTTCAGGTATAAGCAATGTTTCACAATCCCTTATAACATCTGAGAATTTCGCCCTGATTTCCAACAATAGCGCGTATATCTCATCCTCATCCTTGACTTCAAACTCAAGCTCGGCATCCCATGAGCCTGCTGTTTTTAAATATTGCACGCCATTTGGGTGGGCGGCCACATAAGCCATTAAAGCCTTTTCTTTTTCAGCAGTCAAAGAATGCAGCCTTAACATAATTTTATAGAGCTTATGCTCTATTTTCTGCAAATCAATTAAAATTCTATACTGGCGGATTATACCTTCTTTTGCAAACTTTTTAAGGCGATAAGCGATAATATCCCTTGTCAAGCCTGATTTATCCATAAGCTCCAGAATAGTGATTCTTGCATTTGAGGACAATACCTTGAGAATGCCTTCGTCAATAGCGTCTAATTTATAGTCCCCTATTTTCTCTCCATAGCTGAATTTGGATTTTTCTGCATTTTCTGCCAGATATGCCTTTGTAAAAACAGGGCTTAGCTGCGTAATGAGGATGTCTTTTTCCAGGATAAAAAGGCCATATTTGCTATTGAAAGCATCTAAGATTTTTCCCAGCTCACCTATATTTTTAGCCAATATGGAAACAGCAATATCCCATCTTCCCCTGCATGAAGCAACCCACGCAGAATTTTTGCAGTTTGCCCAGTAATCAATAATTTCATGCTCTTTGGCAATGCCGGCATTCTGGAATTTAAGATAAAGCTTATACTGAGTATAGCCAAGTTTGGAGAAGTTTACCGCGGTGTAGAACTGCTTTATGATTTTGTCCCTGATTAGCCTCTTCAGCCGGTAATCTGCAACCTGCTTTGACACGCCGGCTTTCCTCGCTATTTCATTAAGCGAGGCCCTGCTGTTTAAGTCCAGTGCGTGCAGTATTTTCCTATCCTTGATGTTTAGCTTCATTTTAAATCTTCAGGAATTTATGGATTAAATCCTTGCATTCTTCAACTACTATCTTGACAATTTAATTTTTCA
>DUKS01000017.1:0-9048 GCA_013329215.1 Nanobdellota archaeon
TGTATAGTATAGTGACATATGTCATGATAGAATACAAATTTAGCCCGACAGCAACATTTAAAAACAGCCTCGCTATCCCTATCTGCTATGCAAAGGACACATACATGCGGGGAATTAAGGAAATCTGAAATAGGCAAGGCAGCCTGCCTTCAGGGCTGGGTCCAGACCAGAAGGGACCATGGCGGAGTAATTTTCATAGACCTTAGGGACAGGTACGGGCTTGCGCAGGTTGTGTTTGACCCATCTCATAACAAAGACGTTCACAAGAAAGCAGAGCACATTGGAAGGGAATTTGTGCTTGAAGTTACAGGAAAGCTGAGAATGAGAAAAGAGGGCATGATAAACCCAAAGATGCCTACAGGTGAGGTTGAGCTTTTGGTTGACGAGCTTGAAATCCTGAATGAGTCAGAAACCCCGCCAATGGAAATTGACGACAGGAAGCTGCCGAATGAGGAAGTCAGGCTGAAGTACAGGTACCTTGACTTAAGAAGGCCTTCAATGCAGGAAAAGATAATATTAAGGCACAAGGTAATGCAGGCAGCAAGGGAGTTTTTGAACAGCAAAGGATTCCTTGAGATAGAAACCCCGTTATTGGTAAGGGCAACGCCTGAGGGCGCAAGAGATTACATAGTGCCAAGCAGGGTGCATCCGGGAAAGATATATGCCCTTCCGCAATCGCCGCAATTGTACAAGCAGATACTGATGGTTTCGGGCTTTGACCGCTATTACCAGATTGCGCGCTGCCTGCGAGATGAGGACCTGCGTGCAGACAGGCAGCCTGAGTTCACGCAGATAGACCTTGAGATGAGCTTTCCGACACAAGACAAGATATTTGAAATTATTGAAGGGATGGTGAAGCACGTCTTCAAGCAAGCGAAAGGAATGGACATAAAAATCCCGTTCGAAAGAATCACTCATCACGACGCAATGGAGCGCTTTGGCTGCGACAAGCCTGACATGAGGTTTGGCTTGGAGATAACAGACCTGACTGAGATTGCCGCAAAATCAGAGTTCTCTGTTTTCAAGAATGTGACCGCAAAAGCAGGAAAAGTAAAGTGCCTGTGCGTGAAGAAATGCGACTTTTCAAGGAACAAGATGGACGAGCTGATTGAATTTGCAAAATCCAGCAAGGCGCAGGGCATGGCATGGGCAAGAATGCAGGGCGGAAAGCTGGAAAGCTCAATAGTGAAATACCTCAATGATAATGTCCAGAAAGAGATAATCAGGAAAACAAAGGCTGAAAATAATGACATGCTCATGTTTGTGGCTGACAAGCCAAGTATAGTGTGCGCTGCGCTTGCAGCATTAAGGAACCTGCTCGGCAAAGAGCTTAAGCTGTATGATGAAAACGAGTTTAAGTTTGCATGGGTTGTTGACTTCCCATTGTTTGCATTCAACGAGGACACTGAAAAACTTGAGCCTGCGCACCACATGTTCACAATGCCGAATGAGGCAACGCTGAAATACCTTGAGGCCGCGCCTGAAAAAGTTATTGCGCAGTGCTATGACCTGGTTTTAAACGGCGTTGAGCTTGCATCTGGCTCTATCAGGATCCACAGGAAAGACATACAGGAAAGGGTAATGAAGGCAATGGGCATTTCGCAGGAAGAAGCTGAAAATAAATTCGGGTTCCTGCTTGAGGCATTTAAGTACGGCGCCCCGCCGCACGGAGGAATCGCCCCGGGCCTAGACAGGCTTTGCGCTTTAATGGCAGGCACAAACGACATAAGGGAAGTGATTGCATTCCCGAAAAACAAGGCTGCAGAGTGCCCGATGGACGGCTGCCCTTCGGAAATGAACGACAAGGAGCTGAAAGAAGTGCACATTAGATGGGATATTGTAAAGAAATGAAAGCCATTCTAATCTATCCCCCGTTCTGCACTCCTGCTTCGCCCCCCTATTCACTGGCAAAGCTGTATTCTGCATTAAAAGCAAACGGGGTTGATGCAAATGTATGCGATTTAAACATAGAGTTCCACAAACGGAAGTATCCTGAATTCCGGAAATACTTCCAGGCGTTTCAAAAGCAGTATGATAAGTATGCGGAAGTGTCTGCTGAATACCTAAAGCAGACAAAGGCGGATTACAGTGCAAATAATAAACTGGTTTCAGCAGGCAGGAATCCTGAATTGCTTGATGAGCTTTCGTCTCTTATACTTAAAGAAAAGCCGTTATTTGCCGCATTCAGCATTGTGTATTCAAGCCAGGCATTTTATGCTTATGCATTATTGAAAGCATTGAAAGAGAAAGGGGTCAAAACAATCATAGGAGGTCCCGCTGTGAATTCGGCATTGAAAGAGATTGCTGATTTTAGCCTGAATAGCGAGGCAGAGCTTCTTGCGTTTTGCGGAATAAAAGAATGCAGGGATTCTGCTGCTGATTTTGGTGTGTTTAATTTAAAGGATTATTTCACGCCTGCAGTTGTGCTGCCTGTGAAAACATCCTCATCCTGCTATTACCAGCAGTGCAGCTTTTGCACGCACCACGGAAACCAGAAGTATATTGAGTTTGATCTAAAACCGATAGTTGAATCTATCAAAAAATCAAAGCAAAAATATGCCTTCCTTATTGATGATATGGTTCCAAAGAACAGAATTCTTGAAATAGCTGCTGCTTTCAAGCCATTGAAAATAAGCTGGATGTGCCAGCTGAAGCCTGTAAAAGAGTATGATGCTGGAACGCTCAAAGCATTGCACGCGTCAGGCCTTAAAGCAGTTGTCTGGGGAGTTGAGTCAGGCTCTGGCAGGGTTTTGAAGCTGATGAAGAAAGGCACTAACACTGAAGAAATTGAAAGCGTGCTGAAGGCGGCGCATGATAACGGCATTAAAAACGTCTGTTATCTAATGTTTGGATTTCCAACAGAATCCAAGGAAGAATTTCTAGAAACAATTGCATTTCTGAAAAAAAATGCAGAACACATTGACCTGGTTTCAGCAGCTGTTTTCGGCCTGCAGAAAGGGGCAGAAGTGTATGAAAACCCTGAAAAGTTCGGCATAACAAAGATTATTGAAAAAGAAAGATTACTGCTTGAGCCAAGCATAAAGTATGAAGCAGGGCAGGGGCTTTCGCAGGAAGACGCAGAGGATATGAGACAGAATTACAAGAGAACGCTGGAGAAATTAAACAGATACCCGAAGGCAATGAATTTCTTCAGGGAGCATATGCTTATCACCATATAGGCAAGGCAGAGACCCCTCGTAGGAACTTTTGTCTTCCGGAAAAACCGCAAATTCTCAACTTTTCTGTTATTTTCCTGAAAGGTTTTCATTGGCATGCTGCTGATTTCCAGCTTCTATGAACATTTTGCGGAATTTTGCCAGAAATGCTTATTAATGAGATATGCGCCAAGCGTTGCATGGGCGAAAAGCTTATAAATGTTATAATAATTAGAACAATTGTTATAAAAATGAGAACAATATTCAAACAGGCAATATGGAATATTCTTGGGATTTTCTACAAGAATAGGAACCAGCCGCTGCACTTGAGGGAGATCGCAAGAAAGGCAGGAATACGGGAATCTGCTGTTTCAAGGCATCTTAATGCAATGGAAACAGAAAAGATACTCCTATCAAAGCCGGAAGCCAATCTTAAGAAATTCAGCATCAGCAGGGGCAATGTTCCCGGAATATTCCCCTTATTTGACAACGAACGGATTAAGAGCCTGCCCTTGCTGCGGAAGAATGCATTAAAAGCTTACATAAATGCGCTTGACTCAAAGCCGGTGTTCATAGTCTTATTCGGCTCCACTGCAAAAGGCGGGCTGCGGCCTGATTCTGACATGGACCTGCTAGAAATCTTTAATTCAAAAACAAGCACTTATGCTGCCGCAAAATACGCAGAAGCGCAGACATCAATACGGGTTCAGGCTGTGCAAATGACGCTTAAGGCGTTTGTCCAAGAGCTGAAGCTGAAAAATGACCCCGTTGTCCAGTCGGCTGTTGAAACAGGGTTTCCGGTTTTCAACCAAAAATACTATTATGAGGTTTTAGGCAATGAATGACAAAGAGCTTGCAAGGCTGCTTTCGGATAACTCGCTGGCGGAAAAGAGAATAGAAGAGAATTTAAAGAAAGGCAGAAACGGAAGGTTTATATACTAAAGTGAATAACGTTATTCATAAAGTGAATAACTAAAATGAGACAAAAAACGCTTATCAAAATACTTGGGCTTATGAGAAAAGAATTGAATAAAGGATACACCATCAGAGAGGTTTCTAAGCAATTAAAGATAGGATACCGGCCCGCATATAATCACCTAACTGAAATGAATAAAGAGGGCATTGCCAAAATAGAGAAAATAGGCAGTTCAAAACAATGTAAATTAAATTTAGGCAATCCCAAAACAAGGCATTTTTTGGAATATCTCGATATTGCAAGAAAAGAAGAAATCTATAAGGGCGCTGCAAAACTAAAAGCCATTATTGAAACTCTTATCGTTAAGCTAACAGAAAGGTTTATGCCTGAAATCCATTCTATTGTTTTGTTTGGGAGTTATGCAAAAGGGGCAGCTGGTAAACAATCAGACATTGATTTGATGTTTATAGTACATGACTTAAAGAACAGGGATTTAAGGGAAACAATCGAAAGGGAATGCGCCAGTTATCATTACTCGCATAATATCACTTTAAGCCCGTTAATCACGGATATTAAAGAATTAAAGAGAATGTTAAATTCTGAAGAAATGAATGTCGGCAAAGAGGTCAGAGAGCAGGGAATTTCCTTATACGGGCATGAAATGTTCTGGAGGGTTATTGCATGAAAAACAGGAATGAAATTCTAAAGCTAAAAATAGGGGCATATCTCCTAAAAAAACAGCTTTTTAGAGATAATGAGCATAAGAAACTGGAAAAGCCATTTTTAATGAAGGCAAGAAAGAGCTTGACTGTCGCTAATCTTCTGTTTAATATTTCTGAAAAAGATGAATTGAGAAAACTGCTTAACCTTGTGCCAGATTTTGAAATGTTCGATTGGGTAATTATTATCTCATATTATGCAATGTATGCTTCAGGCTTATCGGCGCTTGCAAAAATTGGCTACAAATCAAAGAGCCATGCTGCAACCATTGCAGTGTTGGAATATAATTTCGTCAAAAATAAGAAGCTTGAAGAACAAGATATCCACAAATTGGCAAAAGCTTATGATTTAAGCGAACAGCTCATAACCAAACTTATCCAAACAAAAACAAAAAGGGAAACAGCGCAGTATGATGCAACCCCATCAATAACAAGGGAAATGGCAAAAACAGCATTAATTGACGCTGACGAGTTTATCTCAAAGGTTGAGGAAATTCTGGCATAGGGCTTGACAATGAAGACATATTGTTTTATGCTGAATGCAAGAATGAGAGGGAGAAAGCTTCATACTCAACCAAGATATTCTTTGACAGGCAAAGAGTTGAAGAGATAAAGCTGAAAACAATCTTGTTTGTTAATAAGGCGAAGAAGATTTTGAAAGAAAGTATATAGGAAACTATAATCATTAGGGCCACAGCCTTAATGAAATTAGCTTACTACCCATTTATAATCATTCAAGGGTTTCATACCAGAAACATCAACATAAAGTGCGCCGTCGCCATGGAATTCATATGCCAAGCCTGAAGGGTCTGATGGATTAGCCGCCTTTATCCACCCATAAAAGTCTTCAGCCATATTTTGATAAAAGGAGGCAGGTATTGTTTTTCCCATACAATCTTCCAACCCCTGAATATAAGGTATTACATTGCTCACAACACGCTCGTTAATGCCTTTCCTGATATAAGGCGGGAATCTCATAGTGCTGCCCACAAGCAGGAACGCACCAAGAACCCCTTCGGAAGTTTGCTGCAAATGCTGCTGCCTGCGGGCAAGAGTCAGTGTATAACTCCGCACCCTCTCGCCTAATCTTTTTTTAACTTCAGTTACTACCTTTCCCCTTTGTAATTGGACTGCATTCTTATCCTTGGAAGATATTTTTGCTAATTCTCTCTGTATTATGCCATCAATCGTTTTTTCTCCTATACAACGATGAGTGGGTTTATATTTTATGCCTGCTAATAGTTTATCTACCAAGCCATCACTGGGCTTGAAGATGTAATCAATGTCCATCTTTGCAATAAAAGAGTAGAGATTTATATAGTTTATGGCAAGGCAACAATTTCTATTCCTTGAACAGCACGCCGACAACAATCCCATTGATTGCAGAGTAAGGCACTTTCTCGGCTGTTTCGGAATTATCGCCTTTTGCCATGAAAAAGTTAACATACAGCCCATCAATCCTGTGCACCTGGTCCTGCCCATCAGTTGTGTAAGAAACAATCATGCCTTCCCTTAAAGGCGTATCAGAAGTATAAGGCTTTATCAGCAGTGTGTCGCCAGTCTGTATTGTGGGCCGCATGCTGCTGCCGAGCGCTTTTGCCAGCGACACCCCGTCAACAATAACATTGCCGTCAACAAGCTTGTACTCGCAAAGCTTCTCTCCGGAATCAAACACAACAGAAGAAGGCGCAATAACAGCGGCGCCTGTAATCTCATTCTTTGAGCAGCCGGAAATAGATAAAACTAGCACAGCTAATGCAATAAGTCCCGCTATAACACCTCTTTTCAACAAAAGTCTGATGTATTGGTTGTATATTAAGATTTCTGCGCAAGAAAATTACGGCTCAAAATTCTCAACAGCCTTCATGTCCTTCATTCTTTTCTCAGAATCAACAGAAGTCCTGAACAGGCTGTAAAACACTTTCTCAAGCCACTGCACCCATTCCTCGTCCCTTATCTCGTAGTCAATCATCACTTCCTTCTTAAGCTCCCCCGGCTTGTATATTGCAGGGTCTTTTTTCTCAGTCAGCCTTGCAGCCTTGCCGTCAATTATGAAAGCCCTCAGAGGCTGGTCGCAGTGCCTTATGTCAAAGCATTTCCGGCCCTGCTTTTCCCCTATTTCAAGCAGCCTGTTGATGTTCTTTATTGAGGCAACGTCTATCCTTGTAAGGATTTTTATCTGCACATTGTTCTTCACAAGCTCCCTGACTGTTTCAATCGCCCCTGACTTGTTTATCCATGACATATTGCCGGAGAAGCACAGCACCTCCTTCTGGCATTTGCTGAGAAGCGTAATAAAGGCCCTGTCTTTTGCATTGTCAAGCCTTGCTGCGGCATGCCTTTTCTTTTCATCCACATACTGGAATATGTCCATGGGAGAGAAATCCTCTTTCTTCCTTCCGGCTTCTATCTTCTTGTAAAGCCTTTCCTGAAATGTTGTTGAATGGATTTTTTCTATGTTGCACCAGAATACTATTTTTAACGCGCCTTTTGTGCCGCCGCGGAATGTTTTTGTGGATATTGTGCCCTGCTCCTCGCTGATTCTGTCAACATACCGGTCTGCCGTGCGCCAGTTCACTTTCAGAAGCAATGCTACCTCCTGCACACTCCTCGGCTGCAGGTAGACAAACTCGTTTATTTTCTTGATGATGGCTGTGTCGAGCATGCAATATGGAATCAAACGGTTGTTTATAAGCATTGTGCAACGCTTGCGACAGTTTGCTGTAAGTAATAGATAAGCCGAATGCAACGCTTATATTATATTGAGCTGAAAGGCTTGGAGGGATAAAAATGGCAAGAAAACAAAAGGGGTATTTCCATTACAACATACCCGAGAGCGTGTCACATCTTTTGGGAGAGACTAAAAGCCAGATAATTGAAACGCTTGAGCATTACAAGCAAAGAAGTGCAGAGCCTATTGGAATTCCAGATGAAAGCGAGATAAAAAAAGTTCCAGGCGCTAGAATCACGTGCGGCTTTCCGATGATGCACAGTGACCATTTTCTTGAGGCAAGAGTGGGAGACATAATATTTGACGTTAATGCCAATGCATACGAATGGATACAGAGTACAAGCCAGAATTATGAAAGGCTGAGGCGCGGCGGCCTTTACAAGTTCCAGACACTTGGACTGTTCGGCTTGTGGTTCCTGCCTGAGGCCGTAATGCAGGGGCTTAAGGGCTACGATTGGGCGCAGCACAAGGCACAGGTTGATGAATGGCTCGGCATACGTGAAGAAACACAGGGGCAGGCTGAGAACAGGGGATATGTAAGGAGGGGATGAAATGTGGAAAGAGTATTGACAGACAGGCTGCTAAGCGCGTACGTATGAAAAGGAGGCAATAAATGGTTGTAAAAGCAGAAGACATGAAGAAAAAAGGCCTTAAAGAGAAAAGGAGAATGTTTGAAGCAGATGTAAAAAATCTTGAGGCACAAATAGACAAGGGAATAAATGACAGGGATGAGCATATAATTCCGCAGAGAACACACTCTTACGCTCTGGCCGGCTATGAAGGGCAAGACTTAGTTGAAGCAGTAATGGAAGATTACAGGGAAGCAGGCTGGACTGTGGAATATAAGCCAAGAAACGGAACGGCAAGCGGCCATATGCTTATCTTAACCGCCAGCGAAAAAAGCGGCCCGAAAAAAGAAAAAGGGGCAGTTACAAAGGCAAGCACCATAGACGCAAAAGTGAGAGCTTATGAAACCGTGTGTCTTAATAGAGCAGTAGAAGAGCTGGAGAAAGGCATAGACTGCCACCTTGAGCGCGATTGCACATTAACAGAAGTATGGTATCCCACTATGAGAAGTATGAGCACAAAGATGCAGGAACGCATAATTCAGATGTATGGGGATGCGGGGTGGAATGTGAGGTATATACAGAGAGAAGAAGACAGGAGTGATGGCGGAGGAGAATGGCATGCGTACTTCGTATTTAAGAGGCAGGAATAAGCCTCTTTCTTTTATTTATCTAAGCGCTTATCTCAAGCACTTTCCTCATGTTCCATTTAATATCATGCTTCCTGAACAATTCAAGAACTTCCTTATGCCTTTCTTCAGGCACTATAACCGCTCCCTTTCCTACTTTCTTTCCGCCAGCCTGTGCAAGAAGTCCCTCGTACCGTTTCCCGTAATGGTTAAACCCGAACATCCTCTTGTTAAACAATACCCTGTTTGAGTTCGGCTTTATTTCTTCCCAACTAAACAGTACCATTCGTCTTGCATTCTCAGGCACCTCTTTATACCTGCCGTAAAGCACA
>DUKS01000017.1:9129-15059 GCA_013329215.1 Nanobdellota archaeon
TTATACCTGCCGTAAAGCACAATGCCCTTGTCTGCAATGCTTTGCTTCAGCACGTCCCACTCATCAAGATTCCCGGCTATTGCATTAATCTCATTCTTCACGCCAAGCATGCCCCATTTCTTATAAGAATCAGTTTTGTAAAAAGCAGGCACAAGCTTATCAGCATCAGCCTCTTTTAATGCGCCGTCAATGAAAATATCTATGTCGCTTTCTTTTCCAGCTTCACCCCTTGCAGCGCTGCCAAAGAGGATGATATTTTTTATTTTGCTTAAATCAGAATGGGCTATTGCAAATGACGCAAAAGAGGAGGCATAGCTAACCAACTTCCCCCATTGCTCTCCTGAATTCCTGCCTGAGCCTGTTGAAGTCATTTATTACGCCTTCTATCTCCCTTAGTGGCTGCGGCGTGCCGTAGCAAAGCTTGTTCCGCCTTGATTCAATCGCTGTTATCAGCTTCATCAATTCCTGCTTTCTCGGGAAGTCAAACCAAAGCTTTTCCCTTATCTTATTTGCTGAAGCCAGCCACTGGTGCTTTATTACCTGGCTTGTGCTTATCCTGCCTGCCTTGTGAAGCAGGATTTCAAGCATATCTATCGCGGCTGCAGAGGCATTGAAGCCGATGTTTCTCTGCCTTTCCTCAATGCCAATCTCAATGCTTTCCTCAATGACATTTATGCTCTCGTTAAGCCTTTTTTCGTGCGCCTCTATTCTCATAATGCATTCCTCCCTTTTATTTCTTTTGGTTCATTTGAAACTATTGTTTAGTTTCATTTGAAACCACACATTCTGCCGATAAAGTTGGGGTTTCTGTATTCATAAGGATTTCGTAAAAATTTCGCAGGTTTTTATGGACAACGCGAAAATGCTCCGGAAAAAGCGGAAAAAGACAGGCTCAATACAACAGTAAAGACAATACTTATACACCAATATTAAATATCTATACAACACTATTAATATAACAGGCGAATGAGAGGAGGCGAGAAAATGAAAGCGAGCACCAAGACAGCGGTAAAGGCGCTGGAGATTCTGCTTGAAAACCCGGAAGGGCTGATGGAAGCTGCAAAGGCGGCAGTCGGGCACGGGGAACAGGCAAAAGGGCTATTGGAAAAATATATCCAGTTGTCTTCAATGCCTGAATGGGAATATGCAACCAAAGAGAAAACACTTTTTCTCAGACCGGGAGAGATAACTGAATTCTTTGAACAATCAAAAGCATACAAAAACCACCCATTATACGGGAAAGCATTAGGCAGATTCACTTCAAAGCTTGTCCAGGAAAGCTACAGGAAAGGCGAAAACGGCTTTGTGCTTGACGCAGGCGGAATAAGCGGGCTGAAAAACCTGTGCCACAAGGTGGAAGGCAGCAAAGATAAAAAACTGAAGATAGAGGTGCGTGGAAATCCAGGTGAAGGATTCTGCTCATGCGCGCAATACTCAGTCATAACGCTGGAGACGCCGGATTATTCCTGCGGGATTTATACAACAGGGTGCGATTTCAGGGTGCAAAGCAAAAGCCATGCGGAAAAGATTGTAAAAGAATTAAGGTCAGGATTTAAATGCGGAAACGGGTCCACGCGCCATTGGTGTAACATCCATAACGGCTCTATAAACAGGGTTTACATGATAGGAAAAGATAAAGACGAGCTTTTCTGGAGCGAGGACTGCTGGCAGTTCAAAAGGGAAATGGAAGAATTCAATGAGCGTGAAGCAAGGCGCAGGGGGCCGGATTATATGGAACCGGACTAAGGAGGAAAACAGAATGATTCCAAACCTCATAAAAGCCGAAAAAGAAGGGAAAGGCTATGTGCTCTTCAACAGGAGAGGCACTGTGCTTGAGCTTACAAAAAACGAATATGCAGTTTTCAGGAAATACGCAAAAAGCAAGGCATTCCCGAAGAAGCACAGGGATTTCTTCAACAGGCTCTGCTGCTATGAATTCACTGAATTTGAGAATTACAAGCCAAAAAAGCAGG
Organism: Nanobdellota archaeon; assembly: GCA_013329215.1. Taxonomy (GTDB): domain Archaea; phylum Nanobdellota; class Nanobdellia; order SCGC-AAA011-G17; family GW2011-AR17; genus UBA9640; species UBA9640 sp9640u. The sequence continues at coordinate 11,103 of DUKS01000017.1, forward strand.
CGATTGAATATACGCAGAAGCTCTTAACGCATGACTCTGAAGAGCCCGCATTCAGGTCTCCTGTTGTGGCGCATCTCGGCATTACATCAATGTGCAACATGCACTGCAAATACTGCTCAATACGCCAGCCGTACAGCGGAGCCAAAGAGCTTTCAACAGGCGAATGGAAAACCATAATAAAAAAGCTGGGTAAATTAGGCGCATTCCAGATAGGTTTCACAGGCGGGGAGCCTACCTTAAGGAAAGACCTTGCAGAGCTTGCGGAGTATGTCACAAAATGCAGATGCGCATTCAACCTTACAACAAACGGATGGAGCCTTGATAATAGCCTGGTAAGAAAGCTTAAGGCGGCAGGCATGAGGCAGTGCCAGGTCTCATTAGACTCAAACAAGCCGGAGATTAATGACATGCTGAGGCAGGCAGGCTCGTGCAGGAGGGCAATAAAAGCAATAAAGATGCTTAAGAAAGAGGGCATTGCAGCCGGCATTGACTGCGTTCTTTCAAAAAATAACATAAGGCACATACCTGAATTCATAAAATGGCTGGAAAAGGAAAAAGTGCCTTTTCTCACAATCATAAAAATAAAGCAGGGAGATTTGCCTCTTGAAACATTCAAGGAGCTTTTGCCGGGCTATTATGAGTACAGCGATTTGATAGAAACATTATGCAGGAGGAAGAATGAAAGCCCGTGCATAACGCTTGACTGCGGCTCTGTAAGCAACCTGCAGCAGGTCTTAAGGGAAGATGAGCTTGAAAAAATTCCGATTGCAGGCTGCCCCGTAGGGCACACGCTTTTGTCAGTCGCGCCAAACGCCGATATATACCCCTGCGTTGCATTAAGCACGCAGGAATTCAAAGTGGGAAACGCGCTGAAAGATGACATCAGCGCATTATGGAAAAGCAGCCCTGTGCTTAAAGAGCTGAGGCTGCTGAAATCAAAAGTCAGCGGCCAGTGCAAAACCTGCAGCAGAAAAGACCACTGCAGGTGCGGATGCAGGGGAATAGCAAAATCCCTTTACAATAACCTTTGGGAAAGCGATAATACATGCATGTTTGAAAACAAGGAGGTGAAACCATGAAGCTTAGGGCAGACAAGTTCCTCAGCGGGCACTACGCCTACTTTGTAGAGCTTGTGGAGAGGCTGGAGTAAAACAGGGATTGTTTTTTCTTTTTTTCATTTAACCATATAAAATCATGGAGGAAACATGGAAAGAAAGCTCATTGAAGTCGCCTATGAAATCACCCACATCTGCAACCTGAGATGCACGCACTGCTACAACAAAAGCAGCCTCGGGAAAAGCTATGAGATGGCAACAGAAGAGGCGATAAGGGCTATGGAAAAGCTGCGGGCTTTCGGGGCTGAAAAGGTAAAGATAGGCGGCGGAGAGCCAATGGCGAGAAAAGACCTGTTTGAGATTTACTCGCGCTGCACAAGCCTTGGGTTTGAAACGCAGTTCTCAACAAACGGCATTCTCATAATGCAGAACATTGAAAAAATGGCTGAATTCGGAGTAAGCAAGATTCAGGTCAGCCTTGACAATGTGGGCGAAAAGCATGATGCAATAAGGAATTACCCGGGCCTGTTTGGCATAGTTGAAAGGGCCGTAAGGGAACTGAACAGGAAGGATATCAGGATAAACATTGCGACAACGCTTACAACAGCAAACCACAATGACCTGAAAGCAATACTTGATTTCTGCGCAGGCAACGATATTGCACGATGGAAAATAATGAAGTACATCCCTAAGGGCAGGGAAGACCCGCTTTTGCTCTCCAGGGAGGGCTACAGAAAAGCAGTGCTGGAACTTTTGGGCTATAAAGAGCAATACAAAAGCCCGGAGATAATAGTCGCAAGGGAATTTGACCTTATACATGAGCCTTCAGACTACAATGACATGCAGTGCTTTGGCGGGAAATCTTTTTTCAGCCTTAAGCCAAACGGGGATGTGACGCCGTGCTCGTATATAAGCGGCATTGTCTGCGGAAACATAACAAGAGACAGCCTTGAAAGCATATGGAACAATGAAAAGATGATTGCATTCAGCAGGGATTACTGCGACAAAAGCTGCAGCATATGCGGGAAATGCAAAGGCGGATGCAAGGCAATATCCTATTTCATGGAAACTGATGTAAAATGCGACCCCTATTGCTGGGTGAAAGGATAATATGCACGAAACAGAAGCAGCCAAGGAATACGAACCGCAGATGATTGCAAGGCAGGCAATTCAAAGTACTGGAGAATTATTTCTTTTTGCCTGTTTTAGCCGGGCCCCTGCCCAAAGGAGCAATCCTGAACCTTTTTCCGAATGAGGCGATTCTTTGGGACACATAGCATGAGAATACCAGCGATATCATCATAAATGCATACCATATGTTCTCTGTCAGCTCAGCCAGGCTGTAATTCCCCAAATCCTCTACAAAATGGTATATTGTCATTGATGTTACGCCGACAAGGGCAATCAGCACAAGCCAGAATGTGCTCAAGATCATGCTTCTGAATTCATCTTTTGCAAGCTTGCTTGAAGCTATAAATATAAGCACCAAAGCCGCGATTCCCATAAGCGTGGTAAGCGTTGCGCTTGCCTGCGCTATCAGTGTTATTATGTTTTCCATTTATCCGAACCAAAACTGTTTTGCTGATTTCAATATCTTGCTTGAAGCATTGACAAACGACAGGAATGCTATAAATAAGATAACATGCGCTATGCTCTCTATCATATGCTCCAGTACCACATTGTTATTCATTGTTGCAATAAGCTCCGCGGCAGTATGGAGTATAAATCCGAAGCTCATTATAGCTACTGCAAGTGAATAGAACTTCAGGAAGTCTTTGGTTTCGCTTATCGGGTATTTTCTGGCCCTAAATGCAGAAACAGAAGCGATTACGCCAAGAACCAAGATACCTGAAAAAATAACCGCATTTACCATTGGATATTATATGTTGCTGATAATTTATAAGCCTTTTGTTGCGGCATATCTATCAATCAACTTCCACAACAGCGTCGCAGAACAGCGGAACGCTGGCCAAAGTGCCTTTGTTGTCTTTTTTCAGGATAATCATTGCAAGCTTCTTTCCGGCCTTATGTGCTTTATTTACCATATCGTGCAAAAACCTGGCAAGCGTAACCTCTTCGTTATGTATTAGCAGGCTGGAGATGCTGTCAAGAAGAAGAATCTGCACTGAATCTGAGCCAAGCAGCTGTGATATAGAAATGGATAATTCTGTCAACGCATCCGGGCCGCTTGTATAGACAATCTGCCTTGTATTGCTGCCTTCCCCCGAGCTGCAGTCAATAAACATTATTTTTGAAGACTCAATTTTATTGCGCTCAAGCGCCTGCAGCATAAAGCCGGCAGGGTTGCTTGCCGTAACAATGCCCAGCCCTTCGCCAGAATATTTTTTGCATATCTCCAGCACGGTCTTATTGGCATTTTCCCTTACAACAAGCAGCACAACCTGATTCTTTTCAATTGCATCAATGGATTTCATTTTATTCAAGCGCCGCCTTGATTCGCTTTCTAAAATCACCGGCCTTAAACGGCTTTTGTATGTAGTCTGCAGGATTCAGCTTTTTAATTTCTCCTTTGCCATACTCGCCCGGAGTCACAACTGTCAGGAATATTATCTTCTGGTTTTTAGTCTTCGGGTTTTTCCTTATCTTTTCCGCAACCTCATTGCCTGCCATTTCCGGCATAAGGATGTCAAGCAGCACAAGGTCAAATTTTGATTTCTGTAAAAGTTGCAGCGCTTCTTTCCCGCTGCCGGCGGTTACAGCTTCATAACCTGCATTCTCAATAAGCATTTTTATGGATTCGAGAATATCCCGCTCATCGTCAACAACAAGTATCCTCTTTTTCATTGTTCCTCCTTTTTATCTGTATTCTGCTTTCTATTTAAGCTTTTGCCATTCAGGGGCAGCGTAAAATAAACTGTTGAACCTTTTCCCCTACCTGCTG
>DUKS01000067.1:0-342 GCA_013329215.1 Nanobdellota archaeon
CCCCCGGGAACAGGAAAAGGCACGCAGGCAGAGAGGATTTCTGCAGAACTGCAAATAGCGCACATCTCAACAGGCGAAATGTTCAGGCAGCTTGCAGATGAGGGAAACCAGCTCGGCGTGGAAGCACGGGACAAGTACTGGGGAAAAGGCAATCTTGTGCCTGATGAAATAACAGTGGGGCTTGTAAAAGAAAGGCTTGCAAAGCCTGACTGCAGCAACGGCTTTATACTTGACGGATTTCCGAGGACAATTCCGCAGGCAGAAGCATTGGAACGGATAGTAAACATTGATTATGTTATTGACATTGAGTCATCAGAAGGAACCATAATAAGGCGGTTAACC
>DUKS01000067.1:407-4873 GCA_013329215.1 Nanobdellota archaeon
AACCGCAAGAAGGCAGTGCAGCAACAAGGCATGTGGTAAAATATACGGCATTGACGTGCAGCCATTAAACAAGGACATATGCGATGCATGCGGCGGCCATCTCTACCAGAGAAAAGATGACACTGAAAGCGTGATAAGGGAGAGGCTGAGAGTCTATGAAGCGCAGACAAAGCCGCTGGCAGAGTTCTACACTGCAAGGAGCCTTCTCAGGATAGTCAACGGAGAGCAGCCTATAGACAAAATAAAGCAGGACATAATAGCGATTGTAAAAGGCAGATAAGTTTTTATATTCTTAAAACGCTATACTTGTCTTATGCCGGATACACAACCAGTACAACAAGCGCAGCCTTTTGAAAATATAGTGGAGATTAATTCAGAACAGTTCCTGAAAGACATGGATGCGCTAGGCGTTGTCATGCTTGACAGGGCTGCAAGGAAAGAGTGGGCAAAGGACAAATTAAGGGATGGGTTCTCGTTAACAATCATAGAGCAGTCATTAAAGGCGAACAAGTTTGACTTTGACGCGGTAGGAAAATACCTTGACAGCATTTACAGCTCAAAGCAGCAGGCAGAGCAGGCGATAAAGGATGTCAAAGAAATTAAGGAAAAGGCGGCAACAGAGCAAACGCAAAAAAAGCGCGCAACGCACCTATCATGGATTGTGGGGGCGTTCATGATATCCGCAATATCAGCAGGCTCGTCAATATTCATCAAGTCACAGACAAGCGAGCTTGACCTTGAAGCGCAGGGCATGGAAATGGCAAACTCAATGCTTTCAAAGTTCATAAGCGGGGGCTGGGTTTTGTGCATTGCAGCCGGGGTTGTGGGGCTTCTCCTTCTGGTGTTCGCGCTTTCTGATTATTTCAGGGACAAGGCAAAAATAAGAAAAGAGCAGGAAGCGGCCAGCCAGCATATCCAGCAGCAGATGCAGCAGCAAACAGGGCAGCCGCAGCAGGCAAAACAGTAACCGTTAGGTATAAAAACAATAAAGCCTGTATTTTATCCCATGAATAAAAGGGGCCAGGTGTATGTTCTCGCAGCAATAGTCATGTCAATCATAATATTTGGCATGGTTTCAATCTCAAACAGGGCTGTGCAGGAAAGTATCGCAAGCGATTTTGAGAGAATAGCAAACAATTATGCCACAGAGACGGCAAAGCTCGTAAACTCTATTCCGGAAGAGCAGGACATAAGGCCCGCGTTCAGGAATTTCACCCTGCTGTTTGCAAGCTATGCAAAAGCGCAAAGCCCGAAGTTTGAATTGATATCAGTGCTTGACTACAACAGCCAGCTGTACATTGGCAATTTCCTGAAGGAAAGGATTATTGTAAAGTGCAACGACAACCTCTGCGACAGTACCCCTCCTGTTGAAGGATGCTATTCAAACGTCCCTGCATCAGTCGGGTTTGAAGGCCTTAAAGTGCCTGTTACAATCTACCAGCAGTCTGTCGGCAACTGCGAAACAATTATAGCTTATGATGCAATACCGGTAAAGTACATAAATATTTCAATCGCAAACGTGGCATACCAGTTTGACTTAAGAAAAGACCAGCCCGAGGTTATTGTCGTGGGATGGGAATCAAATGCAAAGCAGAGGAAAGTCTATACCAAAGGCAACTTTATCGCGTCATCCGCAAACCTGGCAACGATTGGGGAATACTGCGCATCACATTCGCCTGCCTGCAGCGAGGAATACTGCACAGACGCCTGCCTGCCTATATGCGGGCTTATGCAGACAGAGGATGAATGCAATGCAAACAGCGCAGACTGCAGGTGGGACGCCTCGCTTGACATACCATGCACCGGGGCTGCGGCAGAATGAAACATAAGAAGGGCATAGCCCCGATAATCGCATTTGTCATGCTCATGGCGCTTGCTGTAACGATGGGCGCTTTTGTCACAATCTGGTACACAAGGTCAACGCAAAGCCAGACAAGCGAAATGATCGAAAGGCTGGCAACAGGCGAGGAATGCGCTGACGTGAAGTTTGATGTTTCTTTTGACTATGAAAACTGTGCAGCAATAATATACAACCTCGGCAGCTTCAAGATAGACAAGATAAAAGCAGAGAGGTACAGCGGGGCTGTAATGAGAAGCGAAATCTGGGGCACAGGGGAGGACAGCGAACTGTGCTATGAAGTAAGCGGCAGGCTGCCCGGGCTGATACCAAAGAACGGCTGCGCAATCCCGATGAATGCAACGCTCACAAAGCTGCAATTCTCGCCTATTATAGTAAAAGGGAGCACGATGATGCAGTGCCTTAACAACCGCGAGTTTACGCCGGCAGGAGCATTCTCAGGATGCTAAAAACAAACAAGAAAGGGGGAGAATGGATTGCCTGGGTGCTTGCAACAGCCCTTTTTGTTTCATTGTCCGTAATGCTCATAATCTGGGCAAAAGGGAGGACAACTGAAATGACAGAAAGCACTGTAGCTTACATTGAAGGCAAGGAAGAGTGCAAGCTGGTAATAATAAGCGCTGACAAAGACGGTGTTCCCCCCGAATGCGGCACGCTGTCAGTAAAAAACAGGGGCACAATCACAATAAAAAAATTCATTAAGCGCTATGATGACGCAGACAGCGGCGAAACAGAAGAATTATTGCCTGACCCGGAAACAACGATAGATTTAATAATACCGGCAGGCACTAAAAAAGTGGAGCTTCTGCCCATAATAGAGGCAGGGAAAGGGCAGCTTGCAGGCTGCACTGCAAAGAGGCTGGTGGTACAATGCGAGTGAAAAAGAAAATTTCAAGGAAAGGCGTCTCTCCGCTTGTTGCGACAACAATGCTTGTAGGATTCACAGTTGCTGTAATCGGGCTTGTCATTGTCTGGAGCCGCGGGTTCATTGAGGAAAGGGCTGCAAAAGAGGAGGCGCTCGCAAACACGAAGCTTGATTGCGAGAATATTGTTTTTTCTGTTGAGGACGCATACCAGCAGGGCGGCAACCTTAACCTTAACATAAAGAATCAGGCATCTCAAACCATTGATGCGTTTGTTTTGAGGATAAAAGGCACAACAGGCAGTGTGGAAGCAACCGAACAGTTTCCGGCCGGCGGCATAAAGGGGCTTGAGACACAGAAGCTCGGTGGAGAACAGGGAATAGGCCCTGAAAGCTTTGATGCTGCTGCGCTTGGCGAGATAAGCAGCGTTGAGATAATACCCGAGCTGAAAGCCGGAAAAAATAAGTATGTGCCGTGCTCAGGCAAGCTGATTGAAGCAAGGGTTTCTCTTTAGTTTTAGGTATTTTAAAACACCACTATGAAGAAGAACAATATTTTAATTTATAGGATTAATAATGAAAATAATATGCGGGGGAAGGGATTTGAACCCTCGGACCCACTAAGGGACAGGATTTCCCCGAAGGGAGCTTACAAGCGTAAGCTTGTCCCGCGCTTAAGTCCTGCGCGTTTGACCAGGCTCTGCAACCCCCGCAGATTGCATGATTTAGTTAACCCCGCCTTTTTATAAACTTTTAGCTTGGGTTAAATGGAATTCCTGCCGCCTAAACCAGCATAAAATTGGTTATATTCAAGAGCAAACCTTGTTACTTCACAGCAGTAAAGAAGACAAAAAGTATATATACTTTTCCAGCCATAATAATGAGGGTGAACAAAGCCTGCGCGATCGGGACTGCACTTGCTTTCGCGGCTTCTGGCTGCCAGCTTGCTGCAAAAGAAGGCCCGAATATTCTGTATGGCCCAAACGAAGCGCAGCAGGCGGAGACTTATGTTGCGCCGATAGAAGACACATTCTTCAACCAGTGCCATGACGGCGAATATGATTTTGATTCAAGATGCATTGATTTCACCCAGGGCTATGTGCAGGATGCAAAAAATGGCGTATATCTTTTTAACAAAACAATTGAAGTAAACATGTTTGGAATGATAGGAGAGCAGGACTTGGAAGGAATATGCTCCTCTTTCCTTTTGGAAGACGGCCTTCTGCTGACTGCAGGGCACTGCGAGGCTGCAGAGCCGCCTCTGCCCCCGTTTGCCACAGTTACCGGCGCAGAATACAGCATAACACATGAAGGGAAGAGATATGAGCTTGAGAAAATAGCAACAGGCGGGGATGTTGATGTTGCGCTGTTCAGGGTAAAAAATCCTGAAGGCCTTCCATATCTGCCTTTTGCTTTGGGTGATACTGATAAGATTACAGAAGGCAATGTAGTTTACCTGTTTGGCTATACAGGGCTTTCCGACGTGAATGTAAGGGATGGAATTGTCGGGGTAAAGGAAGACACTTCAACAGAATCCCCTGAAGCCACAGGCGGCTATTTCGAGATAACAAACGGCGCCGACCACGGCGACTCCGGGGGCCTTGTCATCGGGTTCAGGGACGGAATCCCGGAAATACTCGGCGTTTTATGCTACAGATACAACCACCATAGAGGCGGCACGCTTAAGTTGGGCACTATTCCTGAAGAGATAATGCGGCACCTGAGAAAGTAAAAAACTAAAGAGTG